>DAOMFG010000111.1:0-6016 GCA_035429685.1 Methylophilaceae bacterium
AATGATTATCGAACAGCTGCATTCCCTTAATCGCCAGCAGGTTCCCGCTGACGCCCGGGTGAAAGCCATGGAGCTTTACCGCCCGGCCATCAGCGAAGTCACGCTGGGCTTGGCACGCCAGTATTGCAACCAGCCATTGCCGCTGTCCAGTTCAGCCATCGAGTCGGCGCGCGCCGCACGGGCGCTGTATGGCGAACTGGCTTACGGCTACAAGCACGCAATCCTGGCCGAAGAGCAGAAGTTGTTCAGCTTCGGCAGCGAAAAGCGGCTGGCCCGGCTGATCCAGCGCGCCATGGAGGCACTGGGCAATCTGTTGCTGGTCGCTTACCACAGCTACTCGACCGCGCCGGCCGGGGTTTGGGCAGAAATGCACCATTTATATATCCATGGTCTGCAACAGTCCCTGCAGGACATCGAGGTTGATATCGGCTACAACACCTCCAGCGTCAATCTGACCTACAAGCGGGCGCTGTTGCTGCCATTGGCCGATCTCCATCATCTGACTTCCACTGAAATCAACTGGGTCGTTGATTATCTTGAACGCTTCGCCCACCATGCGCAGCTGCGCCCTTTCAGCAAACCAGAAAACCCTGTTGGCGTGCACTTGGTGCGCCTGGCCTCAGACAAACCACCGGAGCCGTTTGCCAAGCATAACGAATTGAACGGCACAGACACCGACATTCAGGTCAGCGACATCCTGTTGCTCACGATTATTCTGGCCCAACTGGCTTACCACCATCTCAGCATGCTGCAAGTGAACGAACCGCCAAAAAACCTGAACCTGCCTGAAAGTGCACAGGATGCCCGCTATCAGGATCTGCTTGCTCATCTGATCAAGCAATGGGGCAAGCCTCCCCGCCGACTTTTCAGCCGCATGAAAAAAAATGATGCCATCAATATGTGTGTCGGCCTTTCCGCGGTTCATGGCTTCCTGAGCAAGAATGCTGCCGAGACCAGGCCCGCAAATCTATCCGAACAAAACGAAATCAGTCTTAATTTTTCCGACTCGCCCATCGACAAGGACGGTGGCAGTACTTCCCACCATGCGCGATGGATGGTGGTGAACGAAAGTGCCGGCGGTATGGCGATGAGCAAACTGGCCGACGCTCAGGTCGCGCTGCGTGTCGGCGAACTCATCGGGCTGAGAACTGACAATTCCTCCCAGTGGAATCTGGCCGCCCTGCGCTGGGCAGTGAACAGCGAGTATACTCCGCTCGGTATAGGTGCCCAGCTGCTGGCGCCGACAGCGCAAGCGGTGTCGATACATGGTCCAGGGCTGGCTATACCCGCCAACGCCTTGCTGCTGCCTGAACTGGCTGCGCTCAACCAGTCAGCCACCCTGATTACCGCGCCAGGCACTTACAAACCTGCCCGTAAACTGGTACTGGACGAACAGGGCAAGACGTCACAGATATTGGTGACGCGACTGGTCGAACGTACCGCAAGTTTTGAACGCTTTCAGTTCAGCCGCGTGTGATCTACCACCAAAATTCATGCCGGGCGTAGCGCTTTATAAAATCAATTTTGGGAGGTGCCCTTCACTTGCCCGGCTTTTTTCGTTACGATAGTCGAAAAATTCCCCTCCCTTCCGGCTTTACATCCCGAATTATTTTTCGTATGAGGTTAACATGAGTGAACATATTGTGCATTTGAGCGACAGCGCCTTCGAGCAGGAAGTCCTGCAATCTCCGTTGCCGGTGCTGGTGGATTACTGGGCCGAATGGTGCGGCCCCTGCAAGATGATTGCCCCGATCCTGGATGAAATCGCCAAGGAATACACCGGCCGTCTGAAGGTCGCCAAACTCAACATTGACGAGAACCAGCAGACCCCGCCCAAGTATGGCATTCGCGGCATCCCGACCTTGATGCTGTTTAAGAACGGCAACGTCGAGGCCACCAAGGTCGGCGCCCTGTCCAAATCCCAACTGGCCGCTTTTATTGACAGCAATATTTAATGCGGCTACGCTGGCGCCTGATTCCCCGGACCATCAGGATCAGGCCTGACAACACGCAGGGCAGATAAAATCAGCAGGAATCAGGCGCCTATCCTGCCTCCCCGTTTCTCCGTTAGTTCACAAGTTTTCTACGAGCCCCTTCATGCACTTATCCGACCTCAAGCATCTTCCCGTGACCGAACTGGTCGAAATGGCTATCGCCAACGAAATCGAAGGCGCCAGCCGCATGCGCAAGCAGGACCTGATTTTCGCCCTGCTCAAGAACAAGGCAAAAAAGGGTGAGGGCATTTCAGGGGACGGTACGCTGGAAGTGTTGCAGGACGGTTTTGGCTTCCTGCGTGCGCCGGACAGCTCCTACCTGGCCGGGCCGGATGACATTTACGTATCCCCTTCGCAAATCCGTCGCTTCAATCTGCACACCGGCGACAGCGTTACTGGTGAAATCCGCACCCCCAAGGAAGGCGAGCGCTATTTCGCGCTGGTCAAGGTAGATACGGTCAACGGCGAATCTCCGGAAAGTGCCAAGCACAAGATTCTGTTTGAAAACCTGACACCGCTGTTCCCGACTGAACCGCTGATCCTGGAACGCGACATCCGCAGCGAGGAGAATATCACCGGCCGCGTCATCGATATGATCGCACCGATCGGCAAGGGCCAGCGCGGCTTGCTGGTTGCCAGCCCGAAGAGCGGCAAAACCGTAATGATGCAACACATCGCTCACGCCATCACTTCAAATCACCCGGACGTCTCGCTGATCGTATTGCTGATCGACGAACGTCCGGAAGAGGTGACGGAAATGACGCGTTCGGTCAAAGGCGAAGTGGTGGCCTCCACCTTCGACGAACCCGCCACCCGCCACGTACAGGTAGCCGAGATGGTGCTGGAAAAAGCCAAGCGCCTGGTCGAACACAAAAAGGACGTGGTAATCCTGCTCGACTCCATCACCCGCCTGGCGCGCGCCTACAACACCGTGGTGCCGGCTTCCGGCAAGGTGCTCACCGGCGGCGTGGACGCCAATGCCCTGCAACGCCCCAAGCGGTTTTTCGGCGCGGCGCGCAATATCGAGGAAGGCGGGTCGCTCACCATCATTGCTACGGCCCTGGTCGATACCGGCAGCCGCATGGACGACGTCATCTACGAGGAGTTCAAGGGCACCGGCAATATGGAAATCCACCTCGACCGCCGCATGGCCGAGAAACGCCTGTACCCAGCCATCAATGTCAATCGCTCCGGCACGCGCCGCGAAGAGTTGTTGATCGAACAGGGCATCCTGCAAAAAATCTGGGTGCTGCGCAAATTGCTCTACCCGATGGACGATCTCGAGGCCATGGAATTCCTTCTGGACAAGATCAAATCCACCAAAAACAACGCCGAATTCTTCGACGCCATGCGGCGCGGCTAACGCGATGCACCGATAACAATTCGAACAGGTTGATTATTTAATCGATTTCTTGGATAATCGCCGCCTTACTGCGACAAGCGCCAAAATTTGAGGACAAAAGAATGAAAGCCGACATTCATCCGGATTATACCGAGATCACCGTAACCTGCAGTTGCGGTAACAAGTTTCAGACCCGCTCCACCAGCGGCAAGGCACTGAACGTCGAAGTATGTTCCCAGTGCCACCCGTTCTACACCGGCAAACAGAAGATCGTCGATACCGCCGGTCGCGTGGAAAAGTTCCGCCAGAAGTACGGCATGTAAACTGTTGCTGGTTTCGAGCAGACAAAAGGCAGCCAAGGCTGCCTTTTTGCTTTCCGAATCAGCTTAGAATAGCCATCACATCTTCAGGCACTTGCGAATGCGATCATGGACGACATCGATACCAAGCCTTTTCTTCCAAAAATCTCGCACCCTGCTGCGCGCGTGCAGCGAGCCGAGAATCCGGAGTTGAAATAGCGTGCCATTTGAAATTGAACATGACTGGCAGGCCAGCTTAGCGACCCCAAAGCCGCGCATCGGAGAAAGCGCCAAGACACGCATGCTCCTGCTGCTCTGTGCACTCTGGCTGGGGCTGGGGTTGGTTGGGCATCACCCTTGGAAGCCCGACGAGGGGCAAACCATGGGTATCGTCAAGCACTTGCTTGATGGCGGCAGTTGGGCCATTCCTTCCATCGCCGGGGTTCCCACGCTGCAAAACCCGCCTTTGTATTACCTGAGCGCGGCAGGTGGCGCCTGGCTGCTGTCGCCATGGCTGGCCGCGCACGACGCTGCGCGCCTGGTGACCGGCCTGTGGATGGCATTGACGCTGCTGATGGTGGGCATGACCGGCCGCGAGATGTGGGGCAAGGGCGAAGGACGCCAGACCACTTTCATCTTTCTCGGTTCCATCGGCCTGTTTTTCCCGGCACACTTGTTGACCCCTGAAGTGCCAGCATTGGCTGGCTACGCGATGGCTTTTTACGGACTGGCGCTAGCACAGCGCCGCCCGTGGCGCGCAGCCCCGCTCATCGGCAGCGGCATCGGCATTGCCTTTCTTTCAACCGGCCTTGGGGCTGCTGAAATACTGCTGCTGACGGCAGCGCTGCTACCAGCGCTGTTCAGCAACTGGCGGCGCAAGTCCTACCTCACCAGCCTGGCCACGGGGCTGGTGATTGCCGTGCCCTGGCTGGCAATCTGGCTACTCGCCGCGTGGCGACAGTCGCCTGAAATGCTGGCTACATGGTGGGTATCCGGCAAACACGCTCTGGATGACAACAACCTGCTTTACTTTGCAAAAACGCTAGCCTGGTACACATGGCCCGCACTGCCGCTGGCCGCCTGGTCGCTGTGGCATTACCGCAAGCACTTGCTGCAACGCCCGCAATTCCAGCTTGCACTTCTGTTCTTCCTCGTCACTTTGCTGCTGCTTGGGTTGGGAGCGGATAACCGCGATATCCTGACGCTGCCATTGCTGCTGCCGCTAGCCATCATGGGGGGTGCGGCCGTCGAGAAACTCCAGCGCGGCGCGGCCAGTGCACTGGACTGGTTTGGTATCGCCATGTTCGGAACCCTGGGATTCCTGCTGTGGTTGGGCTGGTTTGCCATGATGAGCGGTTACCCCACCCGGCTAGCGGCACGGGCGCACAAGCTGTCGGAGGCCTATGTGCCACATTTCAACTGGCTCATATTTGTTGCGGCTCTGACGGTAACACTGGTCTGGTGGCTAGTGGTCTTCAAAACCAACAAGCGTTCCAACCGCGCTGCCGTGACCGACTGGGCGGTCGGCATCACCATGGTGTGGGGATTGCTGATGACGCTTTGGCTGCCCTGGCTGGACGCCACGAAGAGCTACCACAGCATGTTTGCGTCCATGCAACAATCCCTGCCCAGACAATACGCCTGCATTACCAGCCGCGGTCTGGGGGATTCCCAGCGTGCATTGCTCGACTACTATCTGGACATCAAGGCACAGCGTCTGGAACTCTCACAGCGCATCGACTGCGACCTGTTTCTGGTTCAGGACGAGAGAAGGCGTGCGCTGGGTTCGCCGGGCCCGGAGTGGAAACTAATCTGGCAAGGCAAACGTCCCAGCGACCGGCGTGAAAGGTTCTGGCTTTACCAGTATTCTCCGGGAGCATAATCCCGGTCAGGGATGGGCACGTCCAAGTTCTGCCAGCTCCTCGTCGGTAAAGAGTCGCGAACGGCAGATGAATGTCTTGCCTTCAGGCCCATCCAGGGCAAACGTGCCGCTGCGGCCGTTCACCACATCCACGATCAGGTGAGTGTTCTGCCAGAATTCAAAATCACGATGTCCCATGTGATAAGGCGCGCCACCAATTTCGCCAAGATAGACATCATTCGGGCTAAGTTTGAATTCTCCGCATGGGTAGCACAAGGGAGCACTGTTTTCGCAACAGCCCCCAGCCTGGAAAAACATGACCGGACCGTGCTTGCTCACAAGCAACTGGATCAACTCCAGTGCTGCGGGTGTTGCCGAAACGCGTTCAACCATCACATCCTCCCGACTAAATCAAAAAGGCTCCCGGTGCTGCCGGGAGCCTTTAGATTAACCCAGCACTCAGATCAGAAGAAGCCGAGCTTCTTCGGGCTGTAGCTGACCAGCAGGTTCTTGGTTTGCT
>DAOMFG010000112.1:0-5964 GCA_035429685.1 Methylophilaceae bacterium
AGAAGAGCGGCGTGAGCGAAGCCATGCTCGCCGGCTGGCTGCAACAGACCGGCTGGCAGAAGCTGCTGAAAAAGACCGGTCCTACCTGGAGCCAGTTGCCGGACGCGGTCAAGGCGAGCATCAACGACGATGCTTCTGCCTTGGCACTGATGCTGGACAAACCCAATGTCATCAAGCGGCCGGTGTTGGAGCAGGACGGCAGAGTCCTGGCTACGGGCTTTGTCGAGGCCGATTACGAAAGGTTGTTCAAATGAGCGCAACTCTCGAACTTTCCAAGCAACTCATCGCCCGCCGCTCCCTCACGCCGGACGATGCCGGCTGCCAGGAAATCCTGATCGAGCGCCTGGAAAAGCTCGGCTTCACGGTCGAGAAGATGCGCTTCGGCAACGTCGACAACTTCTGGGCACGACGCGGCACAGCCAAGCCTCTGGTGGTCTTTGCCGGCCATACCGATGTAGTGCCTACCGGCCCGGTGGAGCAGTGGCTGAGCGAGCCTTTCACACCCACCATCCGCGCCGGTATGCTGTACGGTCGCGGCGCGGCGGACATGAAAACCTCCATCGCCGCCTTCATCATTGCGCTGGAGGAGTTTCTGGCGCGGCATCCCGGCCACAACGGCTCCATCGGTCTGCTGATTACCTCGGACGAGGAAGGCGTGGCGGTGGACGGCACCGTCAGGGTGGTGGAAGCGCTCAAGGCACGCGGAGAGTTGCTGGACTACTGCATCGTCGGCGAACCGACCTCCAACAAGCAGGTTGGCGACATGATCAAGAACGGCCGCCGCGGCTCGCTGTCCGGCAAACTGGTCGTCAAGGGTATCCAGGGCCATATCGCCTATCCACATCTGGTCAAGAACCCCATCCACAAGGCCGCGCCCGCAATCGCCGAACTGGCACAAACGGTATGGGACGAAGGCAACGAATACTTCCCGCCGACTTCCTTCCAGGTCTCCAACATCCGCGGCGGCACAGGCGCTACCAATGTAGTGCCCGGCCACGTGGAAATCCTGTTCAACTTCCGCTACTGCACCGCCAGCACCGAGCAAAACCTGCGTGAGCGCGTGCTGGCCATCCTCGACCGTCACGGGCTGGAATATGACCTGGAATGGGAATCCGGCAAGCCCTACCTGACGCCGAAAGGAGATTTGGTCGCCGTGATCAGCGCCGCCATCGAACAGGCTTACGGCATCACCCCGGAACTCTCCACCAGCGGCGGCACCTCGGACGGCCGCTTCATCGCCGACATCTGCCCGCAGGTGATCGAATTCGGCCCACTCAACGCCACCATCCACAAGCTCAACGAGTGCGTCGGCGTGGCCGACATCGACCCGCTCAAGAACACTTACCGCATCACGCTGGAAAAACTGCTGAAATGAGCTTTCACCCTCGCGCTGCGGAACAGCTGTTCACCCTCCGCGACTGGCTGCGCTTTGCCGTCAGCCGCTTCGAGGAGGCCGGCATTTTTTTCGGCCATGGCACGCACAACAGCTACGATGAAGCCGTTTGGCTGATTTTGTCAGCGTTGCACCTGCCGCATGACACGTTGGAAAATTTCCTCGATGCGGTAGTGACCGAGGACGAGCGCAGAGTACTTGCCCACCTGATCGAACGGCGCATCACCGAACGCATCCCGACCGCCTATCTGGTACGCGAAGCCTGGCTGGGCGACTTCAAGTTCTACGTAGACGAACGCGTCATCGTCCCGCGCTCCTTCATCGCAGAGTTGTTACGCGAGCAACTGGCGCCATGGGTAGAAAACCCGGAAGAAGTGGTGAGCGTGGCCGACATCTGCACCGGTAGCGGCTGCCTCGCCATTCTGGCTGCCCATGCCTTCCCCAACGCCAATGTCGACGCCATCGACATTTCCGACGACGCGCTGGCCGTCGCGCGCAGGAATATCAGCGACTACGGGCTAGACGAGCATGTACATCCGATCAAATCCGACATGCTGTCGTCATTGATGGGAAAGCACTACGACATCATCATCAGCAACCCTCCCTACGTGGACGCCCCCTCGATGGAGACACTCCCGCAGGAGTACCGTCAGGAACCCGGTCTGGCCCTGGCCAGCGGGGATGATGGCCTCGACCATACCCACACCCTGCTGCACAACGCGGTCAATCATCTCAACCCGGGCGGTTATCTGATCGTCGAAATCGGCCACAATCGCGACGCGCTGGAAGCCGCCTACCCTGATTTGCCCTTCACCTGGCTGGAAGTCAGCGGCGGCGATCAGTTCGTGTTCATGCTGACACGAGAGCAACTGATCTAGCCTGCTGCATCCAGTCTGATTCCCCACGATTGATCTCGAGCCCATTCGGGCTTTGACATTGATTAGCTGGCTTACTATAATCCGCCTTACCATGTTGCAGCTGAAAAATCTTCCTGATGCGAAAATCCTGGAAAAATTCGTCGCCAGATACCCGGACGCGGAGGTGGAATCCGTCCTGCCTTTCCTGAACCTGCTCCGGGCTGGTGCGGATCTTTCGGACGCGCTGGACGCGCTGCTCGCCCAGCATGGCCTGTTGCAGGGCCGCTGGTGGGTGCTGATTCTGCTGATGCGGGAAGATGATCTGATTTCGACCCCCTCCGATCTCGCGGAAAAGGCCGGGGTCTCCCGTGCCACCATGACGGGCCTGATCGATGGCCTGGAACGGGATGGGCTGGTACAGCGATTGTCCGATGACAGCGACAGGAGAAAGCTGACCATCAGGCTCACCGCCCTGGGACAGGCCAAACTGGATGACGTCATGCCCAGCTATTACCAGAAGGTCAAACAGCTGATGCGCGTATTAACCCAGTCGCAGCGTGAAGATCTGGTTGCACATCTCAAACTGCTGACCGCCAATATCGAAGCCCTCAGGTAGCATTTTTTTAACCGATTAATTAGCCAGCTAATTACATGAACAAAGGAACCCTCATGACCACATCCCCACATACCACCATTGCGTCCCTGAACTCGACCTGGAACCAGACATTCAATCGCGGCGACGCCGCGGCATTAGCCAGACTGTACGCAGAAAATGCGACCCTCTCTCCGGGCAACGGCCAGACGCTGCTTGGACGCGCCGAGATCGAAAAACTGTTTCAGAGCTTTGTCGATGGCGGCGTACATCAGCACACGATCGACATCGTGTCGACCGGCGGGGATGAGCAGGTCATGTTCCAGGTAGCCAAATGGAACGCACATGGCGCGGCTCAGGACGGCAATACGCCGTCATTCGGCGGCATCCTGATGAGTGCATTCGAGAAAGGCGCCGACGGTCAATGGCTGGTGCGTTCGCATGTCTGGAACATGGCGGGTTGATGCCTGAATTGAAAAGGAGAACAGCATGCCATTCGTGACCATCTCGATCCTGAAAGGCAAATCAGCGGAGTACATCCAGGCGGTTGCAGACGGCATCAACGCCGCAGTGATCGAAACCATGGGGTTTCCTGACGACGACCGTTACCAGGTGATTCACCAACTGGCGCCGGAATGCCTGCAACTGCAAACGCGCGAAGGCGACCGTGTCATGATGCATCTGGTCATGCGCGCCGGACGATCGAACAAATCCAAGCAGGCGTTTTACAAGAAAGTCGTGGAAAATCTCGCCAACAACCCGGGCATACCGCCGGCCAACGTGTTGATCACCATCACCGAAAACCACGATATCGACTGGTCGTTCAGGGACGGCGTCGCGCAGTTTGTCGTCTAGCACCCCAGCCTGCAAACGCAGGCTGGGGAATGGCCAACTTCGATTACCCGCCTCGACCGCGGTTGCGATCGCTGCGCTTTTGCTGGGCTGGTGGATTCATGGCATCGCCACGCACGCGCCGTTTTGAAGCTGGCGCGCTGCGCGATGGCGCCCTGGAGTTCTTGGACTGAGGTAACTCGCTCCGCTTCGAGGGCTTGCGTTCCTTCGGCGTAAACGTCTTGCCCAGGCTTTCCCGTTCCTTCGGGGTGCGCTGCGGTGAACGCGGCACGGCCAGCCCGGCCCATTCCAGCAAGCCCGCCACATCCTTGGACGGCAATTCGAGCATCTGGCCGCGCTTGAGGCGTGCAGGCAAATTGACCGGGCCAAAGCGTACGCGCATCAATCGGCTCACCATCAGGCCCAGCGCCTCGAATAGGCGGCGCACTTCCCGGTTGCGACCTTCCTTCAGCATGACCTCGTACCAGTGGTTGGCGCCCTCGCCGCCCCGGTCCTGGATCTTGTCGAACTGGGCCATGCCGTCTTCCAGTTCTACGCCCTGCGTCAATTGCAGCATCTGGGCATCGGTCAGCTCGCCCATCAGGCGCACCGCGTATTCGCGTTCGACCTCATAGCGGGGATGCATGAAGTGGTTGGCCAGTTCACCCGAGGTAGTGAAAATCAGCAAACCTGAGGTATTGATGTCCAGACGTCCGATGGCCACCCAGCGACCGCTGCGCACATGCGGCAGCTTGTCGAATACGGTGGCGCGTTTTTCCGGATCGTCCTGGCTGACGATTTCGCCTTCCGGCTTGTGGTAGAGCAGCACGCGCGGCAATTCAGCCTCGAACGGCAAATGCAGCGGGCGGCTATCCAGCCTGACCACATCGGACGGCACCACGCCCGCGCCGACCTGTGCCGTCTTTCCGTTGATGGTGATGCGGCCGCTGGCGATCAGTTCTTCCATGTCGCGGCGCGAACCCAGGCCGGCCAGCGCCAGCAGCTTGTGCAGGCGCCGAGATGGCTGGTCCGGGTTGGCTGCAGGCTGCGGACGTGGCGTGCGGGTTTGTTTGAATGGGCGTGTCATAAGTCCAGCGGTATCTCGTGTTGGGAAAAATGTTCCAGCGGCGGCAGTTCTGCCAGGGAACGCAGGTTAAGATCGTCGAGGAAAGTCCTGGTGGTAGCAAACAAGGAAGGCCGTCCCGGCACCTCGCGATGGCCGACCACGTCGATCCAGTCGCGCTCCTGCAGCGTCTTGATGATATTGGGGTTGACCGACACGCCGCGGATTTCCTCGATATCGCCGCGTGTCACCGGTTGGCGGTAGGCAATGATCGCCAGTGTCTCCAGTACGGCACGCGAGTAGCGCTGCGGCCTGTCCGGATTCAGTCGCGCCAGGTGGGGCCAGTATTCGGCGCGCGCCTGGAAGCGCCAGCCGCTGGCCACCTGCGCCAGCTCCATGGTACGGCTGTTCCAGTCAGTTTTCAGCTCGTCCAGCAGCATGCGCAGGGTGGCGCGCTCCATCCGCTCCTCAAACAGGCTGGCCAGTTGATCCAGCGACAAAGGCGCGCGGCTGGTCAGCAGCGCGGCTTCCAGCACGTTTTTCATCTGCTGGATATCAGAGGACATCGTTGGCCTGCACATAAATCGGGGAAAACGCCGCCGCATCCTCATGCATCTGGGTCAGCCGCACCAGGCCTTCCCGCGCCAGTTCCAGAATGGCGAGGAAACACACCACCAGCTTGGGCACGCCTTCGCCGACCTCGAACAACGCGGTAAATTCCAGCAGCGGCTTAGCGTTCAGCCTGCGCAGAATCAGGCTCATGTGCTCGCGCACCGACAGCTCCTCACGGCTCACCTTGTGGTGCACGTAGTGGCTGGCACGCCTCAGCACTTCCTGCCAGGCCATCAGCAGGTCTTCCATAGACACACCGGGCAACTGCTGTTGCGGGATGTGCTCGAAATAGGCTTGCGCCACCAGCAGTTCGCGCCCTACCTGCGGCAGTTCGTCCAGCTTGTGCGCCGCAAGCTTCATGGATTCGTATTCCAGCAGGCGCCGCACCAACTCGGCGCGCGGGTCATCTTCCTGCTCGATTTCGGCCGGTTTCGGCAGCAACATGCGCGACTTGATCTCGATCAGCATGGCCGACATCAGCAGGTAGTCGGCAGCCAGTTCCAGATTCCTCTCTCGCATGGTTTCCACATACGCCATGTACTGGCGCGTCAGATCAGCCATGGGAATGTCGAGGATATCGAGGTTATGCTTGCGGATCAGATACAGCAGCAGGTCA
>DAOMFG010000113.1:0-5956 GCA_035429685.1 Methylophilaceae bacterium
AGGACTGTCAGGCGCGCATCCTGGTGCTGTCGGCGCACGAGGATTCGGTGCACCCGAAGCGTGTGTTAAACGCCGGGGCGCTGGGCTACCTGACCAAGCGCAGCGCGCCAGAGGAACTCATCAGCGCCATCCGCACCGTGGCTTCACGCAAGCGCTACCTGGAGGCCAGCATCGCGCAGCAGATGGCCATCCAGCAACTTGCAGGGGAGCAAAGTCCGGTCGACGTGCTCTCCGACCGCGAGTTCGAAGTGTTCATGGCGCTGGCGAAAGGCAAATCCACCAACGAAATTGCCGAAACCCTGAGCCTGTCGCCGCGCACCGTCGGCACCCATCTCTACAACATCAAGCAGAAGCTCAACGCCGGCAACCAGGCGGAAATCGCACTGATCGCCATGCGCTCCGGGCTGATCGATCCCTAACCCGGATATTTCATCAATTGCGCGCGCCCTCGCTGGTCTTTTGTTTCGTATGGAAATTTTGTTCAGTCGGGCGTATGAATCACTACGCCGCTCCTTCACAAAATTCCCCTACAAAACAAAATCCTGCACGATCATCACGCGAATTCATGAAACATGCGGGTCAGATGATAGGGTAGGGGGGTGCCTCGCCCCGATCAAGGTCAGCTGCCAGGGCTGTAATGCAATCGCGCCGAGGCGGCGCTCCTGCGCTGCTTGCCTAATTTTCGGCCCGGTAGCGGGCGATATGCACGCCGCCGACCCCGGCGATTTCGGCAATGGCCCGGTCGCCGCTGCGGACGCGGCCGAAATCCGGCGGCAGCAGCAAATAAAGCTGCGTGCCTGACTTGCCTTCAAGCCCGCCGGTTTCGAGCTGCCACTGATCCCACTCTTCCTGGCTGGGGACGATCTGTGATCCGTTGCGGCGCATCCGTTCCAGCACGCTGGTTTTTTCCTGTCCGACCACGACTCCCCATATTTCCACCGGAACCAGGCGGCTGGCCGTTGCACTTGGCGGGGCGGGTGTGGCCGCTTCGGCGGCGGGAGGCGTGGGCGGCGCGTCCTGAAACTGTGATACGGCAAAGATGGCCCAGTATTCGTCCCCCACGCTATCCTTGAACGTCAGGTCGCGCGATTGTTGGCGCTGCTTCTCTTCCTGATTCTCGACTATTTTTCCGGTAATGTGGTCCGCGCCTTGCGTGAAAGCCGAAGAGGCAAGCTGGCGCGCGACCGGCGCACCCAGACATCCCGGCAGCAGCAGGGGCAGGAGGATCAGTATTGGCAGCGGTAATGCCGGTTTGCGCATGGATGTCCGCGATTCAGGTAGCCGTCAGCTAAGTTTGATGGCTGCGGACGAACACGGTTAGTGCTCCCCCACCCACGCCAGGGCGGTATCGTAATCATCGAACACCAGCACCTCGGCGTCGGTGAAGATGCGGCCGATCCAGCCGCTCCATTGCAGCCACTGGTTGTCGGTGACGATGGCGATACGCTCGAAATCGTGCGGGTGCCCGCGCATCAGCTTGATTTCCTCCCACGCCACGTCTACCGTGAAGTCGATCATGTCGCGCAGGTCGACCAGCAGGCGCGCCTTGCCCTGGAACTTGAAGACATGCTCGGTGGCTTTTTCCAGTTCCTGAAAGTCGGCCAGGGTGAATTCGCCCAATGCGGCGGCGACGATGATGTTTTGCGACTCGTTATTGATGGTAATCATGCGGGTTCCCTTGAGTTGGCTATAGTGTAGGCGCTTGTATGGTTTTGTCAAAATCTCCGGCATCGCCTCGCGGCAATGGCTGGCTGCGTACGCTGATGACGCCGCTGCCTGTGATCAGCGCCACGCCCAGCCAACTGGCGAGAGAAAGCGTCTCTCCCCACAGCAGGATGCCGAGCAGGCTGGCCAGCACCACGGTGCTGTAGGCCAGGCTGCCCGCTACCAGCGGGTCGCCCTTGCGGTAGGCGCGCGTCATGGCCAGTTGTGCCAGGGTGGCGCAGGCGCCTATGGCCAAAAGCAGCAGCAGGTCGGGCAGGGTGAGGGCGTGAAACTGGTGGATCAGCATCCACAGGCCGCTGCCGATGGTGCAGACCAGCGTGAAATAAAATACGGTACGCCATTCCGGCTCGCCCATGCGCCCCAGTTGGGTAACCTGCAGGTAGGCGACGCCGGCCAGCAGGCCGGAGGCCAGGCCGAGCAGGGCGGCCAGCCAGTCATCGCCGGAAAAGCTGGGTTGCAGCAGCAGGGCGACGCCACCGAAGCCGATGACGATGGCCAGCAGCAGGGCAGGCCTGGCTTCGCCGCGCAGGTAGATCAGCGATAATGCCGCGAGAAACAGGGGCGAGGTGTAATTGAGCGTGACCGCGGTAGCCAGCGGCAATTTGCCGATGGCGTAGAAGAACAGCACCAGCGCCGCGAAGCCGAACAGGCTGCGCGACAGGTGCGGCTTCCAGTGGCGCGTGGCGAGCCGTTTGCGGCCGGCGAGGCTGAGGAGGAGGATGGCCAGCAGCCCGAACAGCGAGCGGTAGAACACCAGTTCGGCGCTGGTGAATTTTTGCGCGCCGATCTTGACCAGCGCCCCCATGCAGGCAAAGAACACGCCGGCTGCCAGCATCCACAGGCTGCCGTAGGTGGTGGGTTTCATCAGCAAGGCCGGCGCCGGGCTATTTCAGGTGCGGCTCGAGCTGCGCGCGCATCCACAGGTGGAAATGCTCCATGCCGGTTTCCATGGGGTGCTGGTAGGGGCCGTATTCATCCAGGTCTTGTGCGAACAGGGCTTGCCGCCCGTCGTGCATGCGCTGGCAGATGTCCTCGTCCTCAATGGCGGTTTCGGTGTAGGCGGCCTGCTCGGCCTCGATGAACTCCCGTTCGAACAGCGCGATGTCTTCCGGGTAATAGAACTCGACCACGTTGGTGCAGGCGTTGGGGCCGCGCGGGATGATATTGGAGACCACCAGCACGTGCGGGTACCACTCGATCATCAGGAACGGGTAGTACACCATCCAGATGGCGCCGTATTTCGGCAGCTCGCCGTTGCCATAGCGCAGCACCTGTTCCTGCCAGCGCTGGTATGCCGGCGAGCCGGATTTCTGCAGGGCGTGGTTGATGCCGACGGACTGCACGCTGTACCACTCGCCGAATTCCCACTTGAGGTCGTCGCAGTCGACGAAATTGCCGAGGCCGGGGTGGAAGGGCGCGACGTGGTAGTCCTCCAGGTAGACCTCGATGAAGGTCTTCCAGTTGAACTGGTATTCGTCGACCATCACGCGGTCGAGCATGAAGCCGCTGAAGTCGAAATCCTTGAGGAAGCCGAGCTTGCCCAGGTCGCGAGCAACATCGCGCCGGCTGTCGAAAAGCAGGCCGTTCCAGTTTTGCAGCGGGGTCTTGGACAGGTTGAGGCAGGGCTGCTGCTCGAAGTGCGGCGCGCCCATCAGTTCGCCTTGCAGGTCGTAGGTCCAACGATGCAGCGGGCAGACGATGTTTTGGGCATTTCCCTTGCCTTTCAGCATCAGGGCCTGGCGGTGACGGCAGACGTTGCTGATGAGCTCGATGCCGCTGTCGTTGCGTACCAGTGCCTTGGCGTGGTTCATCCATTCCAGCGCGTGATAGTCTCCGGGATTGGGCACCGTCAGCGCGTGGCCGACGTAAGCCGGCGCGTGCGGAAACAGCGCCTGACGTTCGAGTTCGTAGATCGCGGGATCGACATACCAGGAAACAGGCAACTGGGCCCGGGGCTGGCGTTTGATGGGCGTGATTTGAGCAAGTGACATAATTTCGAGCGTCCTCCGAATTGCTGGCCGAGGAACATGATCAGGCCTTACGCCTGAATTTCAATTAGAGGCGGTATTTTGCCCCAACCTGCAATTTTTTCAAAACTTGCATATCGAGAGGTTTCGAGTCCATGGTCAGGTATGCCATCGCAAACGCTTGCATATGGCTTTTGCCGAGGCGTCATTGCTTGCCCGTACGGGCGATTTGCGATAACCTTGCCGCTTCAACGAGTTGGCAAAAAAACTGGGGGCGATCATGAAAAATCCGCTGGACTCCATCTCCGGAACCATTGTTTCCGGCCTCGTGCTGACGCTCGTCCTGTATTTCTTTCTGAAAAACTTCATTCTGGCGGGGGTGTAGATCATGGAATTCGCGCCTGCAATCGCCCGCTGGATACATTTGCTGGCCGGGGTTGCCTGGGTCGGCCTGCTGTTCTATTTCAACCTGGTGCAGGTGCCGGCATTGAAGGCCGCCGCAGCTGACGGCACTGCCGCCGGCATTACCAGGCACGTCGCCCCGCGCGCACTGCTGTGGTTCCGCTGGGCTGCCGTGGTAACCTGGCTGGCCGGAGCCTCTCTGCTTGGCGCGAATTTCACCGCGGCCTTTACTTTGCGGCCGGACTTTGCGCCGATCGGCATCGGTGCCTGGCTGGGCACCATCATGCTGTTCAATGTGTGGGTGCTGATCTGGCCGAACCAGCAGAAAGTGCTGGGGATGAAGCCAGCGAGCGACGAAGAGAAGAACAGGGCGCGACGTGTAGCGTTGCTGGCCTCGCGAACCAACATGATGCTGTCGATCCCGATGCTGTTTTTCATGGCTGGCGGCTTGACACATCGAGCTGCATTCGGCTTCTAGCAAAGGTTCTGACTATTCGGCAAACGGCGGCGTTGGCCGCCGTTCTTGTTTTTTGGAATTGAGTAAACCATGTCACAACATCTGATGAACACCTACGGCAGACAGCCGGTCACCTTTGTCAAAGGCGAGGGCGTATGGCTGTGGGATCAGCAAGGCAAGCGCTATCTGGATGGTCTGGCTGGGGTCGCAGTGAACGGTCTCGGACATGCCCACCCAAGGCTGACGGCTGCCATCTGCGAACAGGCTTCCCGCCTGATCCATGTTTCCAATATTTACCGCATCGACGAGCAGGCCAAGTTGGCAGATCGCCTGGCGGAAATCTCCGGCATGGACCGGATTTTCTTCTGCAACTCCGGCTGCGAGGCCAACGAGGCGGCGATCAAGCTGGCACGCCTGTATGGCCACAGCAAGGACATTGAGCACCCGGAAATCGTGGTCATGGACAAAGCCTTCCATGGCCGGACATTGGCGACGCTGTCGGCCACCGGCAACCGCAAGGTGCAGGCCGGTTTCGAGCCGCTGGTGCCGGGCTTCGTGCGCGTGCCGTTCGATGACATGGACGCAGTACGCCAGGTGGCCAGGCACAACCCCAACGTGGTGGCGGTGCTGGTGGAACCGGTGCAGGGCGAGGGCGGCATCAATATCCCTCATGACGGCGCCGGCTACCTGCGCGGCCTGCGCGAGATTTGCGACGCCAACGACTGGCTGCTGATGCTGGACGAGGTGCAAAGCGGCATCGGCCGTACCGGCACCTGGTTTGCCTTTCAGCATGCCGGCATCGTTCCCGACGTGATGACGCTGGCCAAGGGCCTGGGCTCGGGCGTGCCGATCGGCGCCTGTCTGGCCAGGGGCGCCGCAGCCGAGGTGTTTACCCCGGGCAAGCACGGCTCGACCTTCGGCGGCAATCCTCTGGCCTGCGCCGCCGCGCTGGCGACGCTGGACGCCATCGAGCAGGAAAAGCTGCGCGAGAATGCCGAGACTATCGGAAACTTTATATGCGACGGCTTCCGCCAAGCCTTTGCCGGGGTTGCCGGGGTGGTGACGATTCGCAACGCCGGCTTGATGATCGGCATCGAGTTGGATCGCCCATGTGGCGAACTGGTGAAGCAGGCGCTGGAAGCAGGGCTGCTGATCAACGTCACCGCCGACACGGTGGTGCGCCTGCTGCCGCCACTGGTGATGAACCGGGAGGAGGCGCAGCAGCTGGTCGACATCCTGGCGCCGCTGGTGAAAGGCTTTTTGGGTCGTTAATCCTGACGAATATTACTTATGGCCATCAAACACTATTTGCAATTCAAGGATTTGAACCGCGACGAGCTGGATTACCTGTTCGAGCGCACGCGCTGGATCAAGAACCAGTTCAAGTCCTACCAGCAATACTGGC
>DAOMFG010000114.1:0-5952 GCA_035429685.1 Methylophilaceae bacterium
CGATGCGCCTGGTTTCGGAAATTACCGAGTCCAACGGCTCGTCGTCGATGGCCTCCGTCTGCGGCGGCTGCCTTGCACTGCTCGATGCCGGCGTGCCGCTCAAGGCGCACGTCGCCGGTATCGCCATGGGCCTGATCAAGGAAGGCAACCGTTTTGCGGTGCTGACCGACATCCTGGGTGACGAGGATCACCTTGGTGACATGGACTTCAAGGTGGCTGGTACCGACAATGGTATTACCGCGCTGCAGATGGACATCAAGATCACCGGTATTACCGCCGAGATCATGAAGGTTGCCTTGGCGCAGGCCAAGGAGGGTCGTATACATATTCTCGGTTTGATGAAGACGGCCATGGGCCACGCGCGCGAAGACTTGTCTGCATTCGCGCCACGCATCATCGCCATGAAGATCAACCCGGAAAAAATCCGCGATGTGATCGGCAAGGGCGGCGCAGTCATTCGTGCGTTGACCGAAGAAACCGGCACCACCATTGACATCGAAGATGACGGCACCATCAAGATCGGCTGTATCAGTGCCGAGGCTGGCGAAGAGGCCAAGCGCCGTATCGAGCTGATTACTGCCGAGGTGGAGGTGGGCCAGGTGTACGAAGGCACTGTGCTCAAGTTGCTGGAGATCGGTGCGATTGTCTCGCTGCTGCCGGGCAAGGATGGCTTGGTACACATTTCCCAGATCGCGCATCAGCGCGTCAACAATGTGGCTGATTTCCTCAAGGAAGGCCAGCAGGTCAAGGTGAAGGTGCTGGAAGTGGACGATCGTGGCCGTGTGCGCCTGTCCATGAAGGCGCTGCAGGAAGCGCCTGCACAAGAAGCCAAGGCAGTCGTTCCTGTCGAGTAGGAATAAGCGTAGCAGGTCGAGCAATAAGAAAGGCCGGATAACCTTGGGGTTATCCGGCCTTTTTGTTTTGGCGCACTCGCCTTGGCGCTAAAGCAAGACGCTGATTATTTGGCTACCTGCTTCTCCCGGATCTCATCCAGCGTTTTGCAATCGATGCACAGTGTGGCAGTGGGGCGGGCCTCCAGACGCTTGAGGCCGATTTCTACGCCGCAGCTTTCGCAATAGCCGTATTCGTGTTCATTGATCTTGGCGAGGGTTTCGTCAATTTTTTTGATCAGCTTGCGTTCACGATCCCGATTACGCAATTCCAGCGCCATGTCGGATTCCTGACTGGCGCGATCGTTGGGGTCGGCGAACATGGTGACTTCATCCTGCATGGTATGCACGGTGCGATCAATATCCTGACTCAGTTCGGCTTTCCAGTCGTTCAGGATTTTACGGAAATGCTCAAGCTGCTGATCGTTCATGTACTCCTCGTCCGCCTTGGCGACGTAGGGAGTGAACGGTTTGGAGATTACTTCAGTCATGTGGGCTCTTGAATTAAAAAACCGATTAGAGGCAGAAAGTTAGAGCAGGCGCAAGTTTACTACGAATAAGAAATAAGTCCAGTATGGCCTGATGCAGGCGGTCAACCGGCAGATTCGCGCTGCTCCAGTGCGTTTAAGGTGTTTTGCATCAAGGTTGCCACTGTCATCGGGCCGACGCCGCCAGGTACTGGGGTAATCCAACTGGCGCGCTCGCTGGCGGTCGCGAATTCCACGTCGCCGCAAATCGTACCGTTTTCCAGACGGTTGATGCCCACGTCAATGACAATGGCGCCAAGGCGTATCCATTCGCCGCGGATGAAGCCGGGCCTGCCTACGGCAACCACCAGCAGGTCTGCTCCGGCGACAATACCCGGCAGGTCGCGCGTGAAACGGTGGCATGTGGTGACAGTGCAGCCGGCCAGCAGCAATTCGAGCGACATGGGGCGGCCGACGATATTGGAAGCGCCGACGACTACGGCGTTCAGACCTTTGAGGTCAAGTTTCAGGGTTTCCAGCATGGAGATCACGCCGTACGGGGTGCAAGGACGCAGCAAGGGCATACGTAACGCCAAGCGACCCACATTGTAAGGGTGGAAGCCGTCTACATCCTTGGCAGGATTAATGCGTTCAATCACCCGCTCGGTATCGATCTGGGCCGGCAAAGGCAGTTGTACCAGAATACCGTCTACGCCATCATCGGCATTCAGATCGTCGATGAGTTTCAGTAGCTCGTGTTCGCTGGTTGCGGCTGGCAGGTTGTAGGCCAGCGAACGCATCCCGGCCTGTTCGCAGGAACGGCGCTTGTTGGCAACGTAAATGGTGGAGGCGGCACTGTCGCCGACCAGAATCACCGCCAGGCATGGCGCGCGTTTGCCGTGTGCCATGCGCTGTTCGATATGTTGCTTGATGTTGGCCAGCAGATTTTCCGCAATCGCCTTGCCGTTGATGAGTTGCGCTGCCATGTTGAATTCTTGTAACTTGAATGTGCCTATTTTAGCAGATTAAAATTGACCGAAAGCGCCGGATTGCGTATAGTTGCAACCCCTCGGGGTGTAGCGTAGCCTGGTAGCGCGCCTGGTTTGGGACCAGGATGTCGGGAGTTCGAATCTCTCCACCCCGACCAGGTTTGTCCGACGATTCTCTGCCCGTAGCTCAACCGGATAGAGCACCAGCCTTCTAAGCTGGGGGTTACAGGTTCGATTCCTGTCGGGCAGGCCAGAGTTGTTTAGTTTTGGTTCTATGGTGGCTGTAGCTCAGCTGGTAGAGCCCTGGATTGTGATTCCAGTTGTCGTGGGTTCGAGCCCCATCAGCCACCCCATTCCCTTGCATCGACAAGATTGATAGTCCCAGGCTTTGGGGCTATAGTTCGGCCATGCCGAACATTCCCTTGTTGCCGTAGTCGCGCCACAGATCATGTCCAGCGCCCGTCCCCTGTTAATCATCATCGATGATGATCCGCTGATCGCGGATACCCTGCATTTTGTCCTCAGCAACGAGTTTGAAGTGTGTGTTGCCGATTCCCGGGCGCAGGCGCGTAGTCTGCTACGCCAGTTGGAAACCGCGCCCCAGTTGGCGCTGGTCGACTTGGGTTTGCCGCCAACCCCACACCGCCCCGACGAGGGATTCAAGATGATCGGGGAGCTGCTGGCTCATTCCCCTACCATCAAGATTCTGGTGTTGTCAGGCCAGAATGACGAAGCCAATACCCGGCACGCGCTGGCGTTGGGTGCGGTGGAATTCGTTGCCAAGCCGTGCGATGTGGAACGGTTGCGCCAGTTGCTGCGCAACGCGTTGCGTCTGCAGACTGCAGAAATCGGCGAGCAACGGGGCGATCAGGACGTCTGCGGCTTGTTGGGTAGCAGCCTGGCCATGGAAAACCTGCGCACCCAGATTAATCAGTTTGCGGACGCGCCTTTTCCGGTGCTGATCGAAGGCGAGTCCGGCAGCGGCAAGGAGCTGGTTGCCAGCTGCTTGCATCGTCTCAGCAAACGGCAGGAGCGACCCTATCTCTCGCTCAACTGTGCGGCAATTTCACCCGCGCTGGCGGAATCCATTTTGTTCGGTCACGGCAAGGGTGCATTTACTGGTGCGGCAGGGGCGCACACCGGCTATTTCGAGGATGCGGCTGACGGTACCTTGTTCCTCGACGAAATTGGCGAACTGCCGCTGGAGCTGCAGGCCAAGCTGTTGCGTGTACTGGAAAACGGTGAATACCAGCGCGTGGGCGAGACCCAATCCAGGCAGAGCCGTGCCCGCATCGTGGCCGCCACTAATCGCGATCTGAAGGAAGAAGTGCACGCCGGACGCTTCCGCATCGATCTCTACCATCGCCTCAGCGTGTTCACTATGCATGTGCCGCCATTGCGCGACATGGACGAGGATAGTCTGTTGTTGCTGGATTATTTTCGCAACTTCTATGCACAGGAAACGGGGCAACCGTCTTTCAAGCTGGATGAGCAGGCCCGCAAGCGTTGGGCAGGCTACCATTTTCCAGGAAATGTACGTGAATTGCGTAACATCACTATCCGCCTGACTGCCAAGTATCCAGGAAAAACGGTGAGCGAGGCGCAGCTTGTAGCCGAACTGGATTTGATGCAACTGGGTGGTAGCGCCACTACGATTCCATCGGTATTCGATGCGGAGGCTGCGCACGATTTTGCCTATTCCAGATTGCAGCAGCAGGGACGAGTGGACCTGGATCAGGTGCTTACGGCGTGGGAAAAAGCCTATGTAGAGGCGGCCCTGAAAATCACGCATGGCAACTTGAGTCAGGCATCTAAAATGTTGGGGATAAACCGCACCACGTTATATAGCCGCATGCAACTGTTCGAGAGCTAACCACATGTATTACGCGCATTTCGGGCTGAAAGAGGCACCGTTCAAAATCACGCCCAATACCGAGTTTTTCTTTTCTGGCGGCAACCGCGGTGCGGTGCTGGATGCGTTGCTTTATGCCATTACCAGCGGCGAGGGCATCGTCAAGGTGGTGGGAGAGGTCGGCAGTGGCAAGACCATGCTGTGCCGCATGCTGGAAACACTGCTGCCAAAGAATGTAGAAAGCGTTTATCTGGCCAATCCCAGCGTTGCGCCGGAGGATATCCTGCATGCGATTGCTTTTGAACTGCACCTTGCATTGCCGGAGAAGGCCGATAAGCTGCAAGTTATGCACGCTCTGCAGGATTATCTGGTGGAACGGCACGCACAGAATCAGCGCGTCGTGATTTTTGTCGAAGAAGCGCAGGGGATGCCGCTGGCGACGCTGGAAGAGATCCGCTTGCTGTCCAATCTGGAAACCCGGCACGACAAGCTGTTGCAGATAGTGCTGTTCGGCCAACCCGAGCTGGATGTCAATCTTAACGATCCAGGCATCCGCCAGCTCAGGGAGCGCATTACCCACAGCTTCAATTTAGGGCCGCTGGAACGGGAGGACATCGGGGAATACCTGATTTATCGTTTGCGTACAGCTGGCTATTTCGGGCCGCCGCTATTTACCAAGGACGCCATCAGCAGGATTGCCGCTGCTTCCAAAGGGCTGGTCCGCCGTGTCAATATCCTGGCCGACAAGGCCATGCTGGCGGCATTTGCTGACAATAGTTATGCGATTTCGCCCAAGCATGCCGCGGTCGCTATCCGCGATAGCGAATTCAATGTCGGTCAAGGCAAAACGGTCACGAGCTACTGGCGCCAGGCGGCGTTGATTACGACTTTGCTGTTCGGGCTGGGAGCCGGCTTTGGCTTGCACTCCATGATGCGGCAGATGCGAGCTTCACAGCCCGCCAAGGCTGATCGTTCCCAGAGCTTGGATTCATCCACAGCTTCGGCGCAGCCTGCGGAAGTCATCGCATCCATGCCAACTTACGTGCCCACAGCAGTTTCACAGGGCGACAATGACATCCTTGCCAACCGGCTCAAAGCAACCGAGGCTTGGCTGTTGCAGCAGCCAGGCACCACCGTTACCATTCAGCTGATGGGATCGAACAGTGCCGACCAGCTTAGGCAGCAGTTGAAAGATATCAGCGCCATGGTTGAACTGGATAACCTGTTTGTCTACGAGACCGGGAGGTATGGGAAGCCATTTTTTACTGTACTCTATGGTAGTTTTGAAAACCGAGATGCTGCAAGCCGGGCATTGCAGGGGTTGCCCAAAGCGTTGCGGACTTACCAGCCGCAATTGAGGACGGCAGGTGGTCTGCTTAAGGAAATAAAACAACTTCAATAGCTTTCAATCAGTTATTATTGAAATTGAAAGCTGGTTGTGCGATAAATACCATATTGGTGAATTGGGTTGAAAACGAGTTGATTTCAAACACATACAAAATCGGATTTTATTGGATAGTGCTGATGGCCTCGGCGGGATGCGTCCACCAGTCCACCACCCCCCCGTCGACCGGCCACATCGGTAGCGAGCAGGGCAGCCAGCAGGCTGCAGCGATGGGTATCCCCAAGCCGGTAAAGAGTACC
This sequence comes from Methylophilaceae bacterium, assembly GCA_035429685.1. Taxonomy (GTDB): domain Bacteria; phylum Pseudomonadota; class Gammaproteobacteria; order Burkholderiales; family Methylophilaceae; genus DAOMFG01. The sequence goes on from DAOMFG010000114.1 coordinate 5,843, forward strand.
GCCTACTTGCCACCGCCCAAGCCCAAGGCCAAGGAGCAGACCTATAGCGTGGTAGTCAACGATGTGCCGGTGCGCGAAATCCTGTTCGCGCTGGCACGCGAAAGTAAGCT
>DAOMFG010000115.1:0-5937 GCA_035429685.1 Methylophilaceae bacterium
GGTAGATCAGCACATGAAGGCACGCGTAGAAAAATGCATACAGCCCAAGCATGCGGCGCAAGCAAGCAAGCCAGCCAGCGCCGGCAAGGCGGCGGAGCGGGGTCACTGCCAGCGTGATGAGCACGAAGCTCAGTGCCCACGTGCCGTTAGAGCGGATGACGAACTCGATGGGGTTGGCGCCCAGCTGGTCGGCAAATCCCAGCACCAGCAGGCGTGCCAGCGGGAGCAGGGCGATGACGAAGAGGACGGCTTTCACCCGTTTGACGGCGGCGAGCTGGAGCGAGGCGGGTAGCAGCATCAGAAGTTCTTGCGCAGATCCATGCCGGTATAAAGCTGTGCCACCTGCTCAGCATAGCCGTTGAACATCAGTGTCTTCTGCCGGCGCTGGAACAGGCCGGTGCCGATGCGTCGTTCGGTGGCCTGGCTCCAGCGTGGGTGATCCACGTCAGGGTTGACGTTGGAATAGAAGCCATACTCGCGTGCATTGGCTTTCATCCAGGAACTGACCGGCATCTGCTCGGTGAAGCGGATGCGCACGATGGACTTGATGCCTTTGAAGCCGTATTTCCACGGTACCACCAGCCGTAGCGGGGCGCCGTTCTGGTTGGGCAGGACTTCGCCGTACAGCCCGACGGCGAGCAGGGTTAGCGGGTGCATCGCCTCGTCCATGCGCAGGCCTTCGTTGTAGGGCCAGTCCAGTACGGTCGAGCGCACGCCCGGCATCTGCTGCTGGTCGGCCAGCGAGATGAATTCGACGAATCTGGCGTTGCCGGTCGGCTCTGCCCATTTGATCAGTTCTGCCAGTGAGAAGCCGACCCAGGGGATCGCCATCGACCAACCCTCGACGCAGCGCATGCGGTACAGACGTTCTTCCAGCGGTGCCAGTTTATAGATGTCCTCGATGGCGATACGCTTGGGCTTTTTCACTTCGCCATCGATGCCGACCGTCCACGGCCGTGTCCGCAGGGTATGGGCATACTCGGCGGGGTCGGCCTTGCCGGTGCCGAATTCGTAGAAGTTGTTATAGCTGGTGACGTCCTCGTAAGGCGTGGGCTTTTCCTCCATGCCATAGCGGGTTTTCACGATGCCAGCGATTTTTTGTCCCGAAGTGGCGGGCGCCGCGGCCAGGGCATTCTCGCCCAGAAGTCCGAGCGTGGCGCCCGCCAGGGCAATCCCGCCGGCCTGCCCGAGGAAATGGCGACGACCCTCGTAGACCTCGCGCGGCGCGATCTCGGAAGGCGCGATGTCGGGTAGGGAGCGAATCAACATGGTCAATGCCTCATTCAGTGTATACGGGAAAGTGCCAGCCCGGAATCATTGCGAAATGATCGCATCCCGGTTACCGCTTGGTCGTGGTAAGACCGCAAAACTTTACATGTGTTTTAGGCTAGAATGTAACCCATCATGCGGCGCAAGCCGCGTTTTTGTTTACGGAGTGTGTCTTGAGCTTATCTGACCTGGCGCCGGATTACGTGCGCTCCATCGCTCCTTACCAGCCGGGCAAGCCGATTTCGGAACTGGCGCGCGAACTGGGGCTGCAAGAGTCTTCCATCGTCAAGCTGGCCTCGAACGAAAACCCGCTGGGCGTCAGCCCCAAGGCCAAGATCGCGATGCGGGCAGCGCTGGAAGATGTGGCGCTGTATCCCGATGGCAACGGCTTCGCGCTGAAGGATGCCATCAAGCGAAAACTTGGCGTGGGGCACGATCGCATCGTGCTCGGCAACGGGTCCAACGACGTGCTGGAACTGGCCGCACGCGCATTCCTCGCGCCGAGTCTGGAGGCGGTTTATTCGCAGCATGCTTTTGCCGTCTACCCGCTGGTGACGCAGGCGATTGGCGCTACTGGCATCTGTACGCCGGCGCGTGATTTCGGCCATGATCTTGCCGCCATGCGCGCGGCAGTCGCGCCGAAGACGCGCCTGCTGTTCATCGCCAACCCCAACAATCCCACCGGTACCTTGCTGGATAAGACCGAGTTGCATGCCTTTCTGGGCGATTTGCCCAGGGACGTACTGGTGGTGCTGGACGAGGCTTATGACGAATACCTTGCGGATGATCTGAAATCGGACAGCATTGCCTGGCTGCAAGAGTTCGATAACCTGATCGTCACCCGCACCTTGTCCAAAGCGTACGGCTTGGCCGGACTGCGCGTCGGCTTTGCGCTGGCACATCCGCAGGTGGCGGACATGATGAACCGGGTGCGGCAGCCGTTCAACGTCAACAGCGTGGCGCAGGCGGCAGCGTTGGCGGCGTTGGCGGATGATGACTTCGTGCGTCGTAGTCGCGACCTTAACGATGCGGGCATGGCACAGGTCACGTCAGGATTTGCGCATCTGGGGCTGAACTACATCCCGTCGTTCGGAAACTTTGTCAGCGTGTGCGTCGGCGATGCGGCAGCGATTTACCGCCGGCTATTGGGAAAAGGGGTGATCGTACGTCCGGTGGCCGGCTACGAAATGCCGCAATACCTGCGGGTAAGCATCGGCCTGGAAAGCGAAAACGCCCGCTTGTTGCGGGCGCTGGAAGAAAGCCTGGCGCTGGGCAGCTAAGCGTTCAGGCAAAGATTACTGCGTCAGCACGCGTGCAGTTTGCGGTGCTTGAGCGCCGGCAGGCTCTGGCGCAGGCTGGCCTGGTAGGCCGGGTTGATGCCAGCAATGACCACACCGGAGCCGCGCGGCAGACGGTCCAGTACCACGCCCCAAGGGTCGACGATCATGCTGTTGCCGTGGGTTTCGCGGCCGGAGAGGTGGTAGCCGCCCTGCGCCGGTGCCAGCACGTAGCACAGATTTTCGATGGCACGGGCGCGCACCAGGGTTTCCCAGTGCGCCTTGCCGGTAGTGTCGGTAAATGCGGACGGCACCACGATCAGGTCGACCTCGCCCATGGCGCGATAGAGTTCCGGGAAGCGCAGGTCGTAGCAGATGGAAAGCCCGAGCAGGCCGAACGGGGTTTTCAGCACCACCACCCCTTCACCCGGTTCTATGGTGTCGTCTTCGTGGTAATGCTCATTACCGAGGTCGAGGTTGAACAGGTGAATCTTGTCATAGCGTGCTGCCGCCTTGCCGCTGGGGTCGAACACCAGGCAGGAGTTGTAGACTTTCTTGGGTGAGGATGACTTCAGGGGCACCGAGCCGCCAACCAGCCAGATCTGGTGCTTTTTCGCCATTCTCGACAAAAAGCGCTGGATCGGCCCGTTGCCCTCTTCCTCGCATGCCTTGATCTTGTCGGTATCCTTCATGCCCATGATGGCAAAGTATTCCGGTAACGCTACCAGCTTGGCTCCCTGTGCCACGGCAATCTCGATCAGGCGCTCCGCCTCGCTCAGGTTGGCCGACACCTGCGGCCCAGAAGCCATCTGGATGCCGGCGATCTTGATGATGCCGGGAGCGGAGTCGGCCTTGCCAGCTTTGGCCGGTTTGCTGTTTCTGGTGCGCGATTTGATGGGCATGATAATTTTTTTGTACTGCGTTTGTTAGTGTTTGTTAAATGATACCTCAATTGCCAAATGGCGCTACTCCTGGGGCGGGCTCGATCGGGGTTTTTTTGGAGCTGACTTCCTGTGGATCAGCCCAGGTACCGGTAACATCAAACTCGTAGGCAGCCAGTTTGTCGGCCGGCCCACGCAATATTTTTTGCGCCAGCCATGCGGCGGCACCCACCGCCGGTCCTCCGGCGAACGCTGCCAGCGAGAGGCTGTCACTGATGGCCGGCGTCACCTTGACGTGCAGGTTTTGCGTTTCCTTGACCAGATTGGTCTCGCCCTTCATTTCCACCTTGGCCACCGGGCCGTCCATTTGGAACTTGTCGATTTGCACGACGCCCTGCCTGGCGATCAGCCTGGAGTCGATCTTGTCGAAGCTGAACCCCTCGCTGAACACGTCGCGGAAATCGAACGTCAGGCGGCGCGGCAGGTTTTGCAGGCTGAGGATGCTGAACAGCCTGCCTACGCCGGGATTGATCTTGAGAATCTGGCCCTTTTCAGCGGTCAGATCGAGAGTGCCGTCCAGAATCGACGCGTCATAGGCATGAATAGGACCCGGCCATTTAAGTTGTCCGCTGATCGTACCCTTGCCGCCCCTGATGGCGTCAGGCTTGCCATAGCGCTCCATGGTCTTGCCGATGTCGCTGATATCCCAGGTCAGGTTGAAACTGGTAGCCGGGTTGCTTTTCCAGTTCTGCAACTTGCCATTCATGGACAGGGTGCTGTCCGGGTTGCTGATAATCAGTTTCTCGATATCCCAGTCATTGCCATTGGGATTGGCGACGATTTCCAGTTTGCCCAGCTTCTTGTCCGGCATATTGAATTCTTCTGCCACGATGTCGAGTGACGGATATTCAGTTTCTTTTTTTGGCCGGACGGGCGTGGCGCTCAGTTTGGCTGGAGCCCAAGGCGGCACGCTCCGCAATTTCAGCCGCGCCAGCAGCTTGTCGCGTCCGGCTTTTTGCAGCAGCTGCACGTCGCCGCTGACCTCGTAGGACTGCAGAGTGCCCTTCCAGCCGTCGGTGATGGCATTGGCGTTGAGTTTTAACGCGCTGATACGACGGTCAAAAACGTCGAGCTTGCCGATAGTCAGATTGGCATAGCTGATGGGAATGTCATTCTTCTCGACCGGTTTGTCGTCCGGGTGTTGGCCGGCGAGCGCCTGCCACTGGTCAAAGTCGACATGGGTAAGGTTGCCCGTGATGCCAATACCGGGTTTGGCCGGGATTTCGGCCTTTCCGCCAAAAGAGATTTCGCCGCGTTCGGGACGCATGTTACCACTCTGCTCGCGTAGCAGGAGTCTGGCACTGGCGACGCTCCCCAGGTTGGCGCTCAGGGTTTGCTGTTGCGCGCTCTGCGCCTTTTTCTCGATCATCAGGGGCAGGGTGCTGTCGGCCGACTTGTTGAAGGGCTCCGGCAAGCTGCTGGCCATGCCGACCAGGGACGATCTGATCGACACGTCGGCCAAGCCATCGTGCAGATCAATTTCGGCGTTCCATTGCGCGGTGCCATGCAGTTGGTCTACTAGGGCGATTGTGCCTATCTGCCTTAGATTGCTGTCATTCAGTCGCGCCTGCGCGCTGATGTGCAACAGGCCGCCAGCGCCGCTTTCCAGGTTGAATTGTGTTGGCCCGCCGAAAACCTGGGCGCTGACGTTTTTCGCGCGCAACGACGACTCGGTGAAATCAAGCCGGCCATTAATGTTTTCCAGCGTCGGCATGCCGTCGTTGCCGGCCAGCCGTCCGTTGCTGACCTGATAGCTGCCCTTGACCTTGCTGCCCACGCCTTCCGTGTCCAGCGGAATCTCCAGGTCCAGCAGCAGCTTGCCGTTACCGCTCGCCTGCATGTGCTCGGTAAAACGATCGGTGGCCTCCAGTAGCGGGCTCTTGTTGATGTACTTGATCGCTTCCTCGGCCGGGCTTTGCAGTTCGCCTGTGACCTTGAGCACCGGGTGCAGGGCATCCAGATCCGGAATCACCGCCTTGGCCTGGGTGATCTGGTTGCCGAGCAGGCGTCCTTGCGTGGCATTCAGCTCCATGCGCTTGCCCTGGAATAGCAGGCTGGCCCTGATCCCCTCGATTCGCGGCCAATTGTCCGCGTAATCCAGTACGCCGTCGGTCACAACACCCTTGATCTGGAACAGGCCGCGCTTGTTGTCTACCCAGGGGAATTCATCCAGGTTGCCCTTGACGACAATTGCCACATCCTTGGACGTCCCTGCCAGTACCGAAGTGTCCAGCCAGTGCAGGGTGTCCTGACTGAGTACCTTGGGGTAATAGAACAGAGCCGACTTGCCATCGGCGCGGGTGATTTTCCCGGTCAAGTCGATACTGCCACTGCCGCTACCGGAGTACTGGTAAGTCGCACTGAAAACACCAGCAAGATGCGGATTGGAAATGGAAAGCTCGTCTACCGTCAGTTTCAGTTGCTTGTTTGCGCGTGTCCACTGTACTTCC
>DAOMFG010000116.1:0-5927 GCA_035429685.1 Methylophilaceae bacterium
TGCGTGAGACAGAAAAGTTCTTTCCAAATCAGTTTGTTAAACACGCATCCCGCGCAGGCGTCGCCTTGCGGCGACATCAGCAAGGCCGCCACACCTCCATGAAACATGTAACTCATTGTTATTTAAAGAGTATAAAAGCATGGCATGGCGCTTGCTCACTGGTATTGCATTAACCACCGAATGGAGTTCTCGACAACATGCCCCACCCCCAACCCCACATCTATCGCCAGCAGACGCTGGTAAGGCTGCTGGCGATTGCCGTGGCAGGCGGTTCCAGCAATGCATTCGCCATAGGCACGCTCAACGACCAGATCCAGACACCGTTGATCGGCGAATTCCGCAAGCTGGATCGCAATAGCGACACCAAACTGTCTAATGATGAAGCGTGCCGCGACAGCGATATCGTGCATCGTTTCAGCAAGGCGGACGGCAATCACGATGGCACGCTGTCGGCTGAGGAATACGGCAAGTTCAAGAGCGCAGCACAGCGCGCCAGGCTGGAGACTTACCTGGACGACAGCGGCGTAACCGCCAAGGTCAAGGCTGAACTGCTGAAAGACATCGGCACGAAAGGCTTGTCCATCAGTGTGGAAACCTATCAGGGCCGCGTCATTCTGAGCGGGTTCGTGGATACCGCACAGCAGTCGCGCCGCGCCGTTGAAATCGCCTCAGGCATCCGCGGGGTACACAGCATCACCAACAGCCTGTTGGTGAAGAAAACCGAAGGTCAGGCAGCACAAACTCCCAGTACGCCGAATGCCACCGCCCCTGTCCTGCGCACGGCTCCGACAAACGCTGCCAGTGCTCGCCGCACCTACATTTCAACATTGGCCCCGGCCCCTAAGAGCAAAGTTGCATGACATCACCGACCCTGCCAACAGGCCCAGTCTAAAGTCTGGGAACACTGAAATCAGCGCCGATCGAACCGACCCGCTATTGAAAGGAGAAGCCCATGAACGAGCCCACCGAAAATATGGCCGTGCTGATGCTTAACGATAACGGCATGATCTACGGCTGTAACAAAGCATGCGAAAAACTGTTCGGTTACCTGTCCGGCGAAATCATCTGGAAGCATATTTCCATGCTGCTACCACAATTGGCAGGCATTGCACTGATGAGCGGGCAACAGATCAATCCGCGCCTGCACTTTCTCACGCATATTGGCCACCAGTTCGAAGTGGTCGGCCTGGGTGGCATCCATTTCGCCAGCCAGCTGTTCATCAACGAGGTGGAGAACCTTGGCCAGCACTACCTGCGCCTCATCATCAGTCCGGCTTGAGAAAAGTACAGCCTGACTAAGCCACACCCCCTTTGCCGGATGACATCAACTTGCTCGCTCCATGATGCCCTCCCCTCAGCGAGTCGTCTTCCAACCCCGGGACGGCTCGCTTTTTTTCGATGTTTCGGCGGAGTGATTAACGGCCGGTCAGACTGCGACCGGCGCCTTGATCGGCGGATGCGGGTCGTAGTTTTCCAGCACGAAATCCTCGAACCTGAAGCCGAAGATATCCCTTATCTCGGGATTGATGCGCATGGCGGGAAGGTGGCGCGGCGTGCGTGACAACTGCTCGCGCGTCTGCTCGAGGTGATTGAGGTAAAGGTGGGCGTCGCCCAGCGTATGAACGAAATCGCCTGGCTCGAGGCCGCACACCTGCGCCACCATCATGGTGAGCAGGGCGTAGGAGGCGATGTTGAACGCCACGCCGAGGAAGATATCCGCGCTTCTTTGATATAACTGGCAAGAGAGTTTGCCGTCAGCCACATAAAACTGGAAAAAGGCATGGCAGGGAGGCAGCTTCATGCGGTCCACGTCCGCCACGTTCCAGGCTGAAACGATCAGGCGACGGGAATCGGGATTTTTCCTGATGGCTTCCACCACCTGCGTAATCTGGTCGATATGGCCGCCGTCCGGCTTCGGCCAGTTGCGCCACTGATAGCCGTAAACCGGGCCGAGGTTGCCGTTTTCGTCCGCCCACTCTTCACAGATGTTAACGCCGTTTTCTTTTAAATAGGTAATGTTGGTACTGCCCTGCAGCAACCCCAGCAGATCGTGGATGATGGACTTGAGGTGGACTTTCTTGGTGGTCAGCAAGGGGAAGCCGGCGGCCAGGTCGAAGCGCATCTGGTGGCCGAATACTGACAGCGTGCCGGTACCGGTGCGGTCTTCCTTTTTGTGGCCGTGCTCCAGGACATGGCGCATGAGGTCAAGATATTGCTGCATTTGTTCTTTCTAGGTGTGCTCGACGATGAACTGCTTCACCGTATCGACATCCGCCCCCATCACCACGAAGCGCTGCGGCAGGTCTTCCAGGCCGGCCAAATCTGCCGGACGTTCCGGAGCACGTCCCAGCGCCTCCTGAATGGCCTCCTCGAACTTGGCCGGCAGCGCGGTTTCCAGAACCACCATGGGCACGTCCTTTTCGCGGTATTCCAGCGCCACCTTGAGGCCGTCGGCGGTATGGGTGTCGATGGTGACGCCGTAGGCTTCGTTCACCCAGCGGATGGTCTTCATACGCAGGGCGTGGTTGCTGGCGCCGGAGACAAAGCCGTAATCCGCCACCTTGGCGAAATAGCCGCCGTCGTTGAGGTCGAAGGCGCCGCCGCTCTCCACCTTGCCCCACAGTTCGCGCATCCTGGCGCCGCTTCTGCCCACCAGGTCGAACACGAAGCGCTCGAAGTTGGAAGCCTTGCTGATGTCCATGGACGGGCTGCTGGTGTGGTAGGTATGGGCGGCATCGCGCGGGCGGTAAATGCCGGTGCGGAAGAACTCGTCCAGCACGTCGTTTTCGTTGGTCGCGACCACCAGTTTGGCGATCGGCAGCCCCATCATGCGCGCGATGTGGCCGGCGCAGACGTTGCCGAAATTGCCGGACGGCACGGCGAAGCTGACCTTCTCGGCGTTGCTGCGGGTGACAGCAAAGTAACCCTTGAAGTAATACACGATCTGCGCTGCGACGCGCGCCCAGTTGATGGAATTGACCGCGCCGATCTTGTGCTGCGCCTTGAAAATATGGTCGTTGGACACCGCCTTGACGATATCCTGGCAGTCGTCGAACACGCCCTTGACCGCGATGTTGTAGATGTTGGGGTCTTGCAGGCTGAACATCTGCGCGGTCTGGAAGCGGCTCATCTTCTGGTGCGGCGACAGCATGAACACGCGGATGCCATGCTTGCCGCGCATGGCGTACTCGGCCGAGGAGCCGGTGTCGCCGGAGGTCGCGCCGAGGATATTGGTTTCGCGCCCGGTCTTGTCCAGCACGTACTCGAACAGGTTGCCGAGCAACTGCATCGCCATGTCCTTGAACGCCAGCGTCGGGCCGTTGGACAGCGATAGCAAATACAGGCCGTCCTCCAGCTTGAGCGTGGGCGTGATGTCCTCGGCGTTCTGGCCTTCACGGGTATGGCAGTACACCTCGGCGGTATAGGTCTTGTTGACGATGTCGCGCAGGTCGGCCGCCGGGATGTCATCGGCAAAGCGCGACAGGAGGGTGAACGCCAGTTCGGCATAGGTCATGCCGCGCATGGCGGCAAGGTCGGTCTCGCTGAACTGCGGATAGCTTTCCGGCAGGTACAACCCGCCGTCCGGGGCGAGGCCGCCGAGCAGGATTTCGCAGAAAGTCTGGGCGGGCGAATTGCCGCGGGTGCTGATGTATTTCATTTTCCCAGCTCTTCCACCCGGATACGCGCCACCTTGCCGGAAATCGCCGGCAGCGCCTCGATCCTGGCGATGGCCTGGTCGATGTTCTTTTCCACCGTGATGTGGGTGAGGATGATGATGTCGGCCTGGGTCTCGCCTTCCGCCGGCTCCTTCTGCACCATGGCGTCGATCGAGATACTGAGTTCGGCCAGGATGCGCGTCACGTCGGCCAGCACACCGGGCTTGTCCTGTGCGCGCATGCGCAGGTAGTAGGCGCTGCGTACCTCGCTCATCGGCAGGATGGGCAGGTCGGACAACTGGTCCGGCTGGAACGCCAGGTGCGGCACGCGCTGGTGCGGGTCTGCGGTCTCCATACGGGTGACGTCCACCAGGTCGGCCACCACCGAGGAAGCGGTCGGCTCGGCGCCAGCGCCGGCGCCGTAATACAGGGTCGGCCCCACGGCATCACCCTTCACCAGCACCGCGTTCATGGCGCCGTTGACATTGGCGATCAGACGCTTTTCCGGGATCAGCGTAGGATGCACGCGCAGCTCCACGCCGTTGTCGGTGCGCTTGGTGATGCCGAGCAATTTCACCCGATACCCCAGTTGCTCGGCATAGCGGATATCGTCGCGCGTCAGTTTGGTGATGCCTTCGGTATACACCTTGTCGAACTGCATCGGGATGCCGAATCCGATCGCGGCCAGGATCATCAGCTTGTGCGCGGCGTCGATGCCTTCGACGTCGAACGTCGGGTCGGCCTCGGCGTAGCCCAGGCGCTGCGCTTCGGCCAACACGTCGTCGAAGGCCAGGCCCTTCTCGCGCATTTCGGTCAGGATGAAATTGGTGGTGCCGTTGATGATACCGGCGATCCACTCGATGCGGTTGGCCGACAGGCCCTCCCGCACCGCCTTGATGATGGGGATGCCGCCGGCCACGGCGGCTTCGAAGGCCACGATCACGCCCTTCTTCTGCGCGGCGGCGAAGATCTCGTTGCCGTGCGTCGCCAGTAGCGCCTTATTGGCGGTCACCACGTGCTTGCCACTTTCGATGGCTTTCAGCACCAGCTCCCTGGCCACGGTCGTGCCGCCGATCAGCTCGACCACGATGTCGATGGCGGGGTCGCCCACCACCGAGAACGCGTCGTCGGTCACTTCCACCGTGCCCTTGGTGACTTCGCGCGCGAGCGCCAGGTTGCGGTCTGCCACCTTGACGATGCGGATGGGTCGCCCGGCGCGCCGGGTGATCTCTTCCTGGTTGCGGGTAAGGACGGTAAAAGTACCGCCGCCGACGGTACCGATGCCGAGCAGGCCTACGCTGATTGGTTTCATAAAGACAGTCGTTAGTCGCTAGTCGTTAGTATTAGTTGTAGGGTGGATAAAGCGGCGTCAGCCGTACATCCACCAAGGCTGATGGTGGATACGCCGCGCTTTATCCACCCTACGATTTCGCTCCATGTTTTTTCCGGTACTGCTCCAGGTAGCGTGCGATCCGGCCGATGGCCTCGGTCAGGTCGTCGGCGTTGGGCAGGAATACCACGCGGAAATGATCTGGGTGCGGCCAGTTGAAGCCGCTGCCCTGCACCAGCAGCACCTTTTCTTCCAGCAGCAGGTCAAGGATGAACTGCTGGTCGTCGTCGATCGGGTAGAGCTCCGGGTCGAGGCGTGGGAACAAATACATCGCCGCCTTGGGTTTGGAGCAGGTCACGCCCGGGATATCGGTCAGCAGCTTCCAGGCAAGGTCGCGCTGGCGGCACAGGCGTCCGCTCGGCGCCACCAGGTCGTGGATGCTCTGGTAGCCCCCCAGCGCAGTCTGGATGGCGAACTGTCCCGGCACGTTGGCGCACAGGCGCATCGAGGCCAGCATGTTGAGACCTTCGATGTAGTCCTTCGCATGCCTTTTCTCGCCCGACACCACCATCCAGCCGGCGCGGTAGCCGCAGGAACGGTAATTCTTGGAAAGTCCGTTGAAAGTGACGAACAGCACGTCATCGGCCAGCGAGGCGATGGAAACATGCTCATTGCCGTCGTACAGCACCTTGTCGTAGATCTCGTCGGCGAACACGATCAGCCCATGGTGGCGGGCGATCTCGATGATGCCCTCCAGGATCTCGCGCGGATACAGCGCTCCGGTCGGGTTGTTGGGGTTGATGATGACGATGCCGCGCGTGTTGGCGTTGATCTTGTTCTCGATATCCCTGAGGTCGGGCAGCCAGTCGCTGGCCTCGTCGCACAGGTAGTGGCGCGTCGTACCGCCGGAAAGGCTCACTGCAGCCGTCCACAGGGGGTAG
>DAOMFG010000117.1:0-5914 GCA_035429685.1 Methylophilaceae bacterium
ATAGTTCTGAACCTCCTCAATCGACTCGAACAGGTAGTGGCTTAGCCAGTCGTAGCGGACCGTCCGGTTGTAGCGTTCAATGTAGGCATTCTGTTGCGGGTTGCCAGGCTGGATGTGATCAAGCCGGATGCCTCTACGTTCGGCCTAGGCGATGAAGGTGCCGCTGATGTACTCCGGACCGTTATCGCTGCGAATCGCCAGCGGCTTGCCGCGCCACTCGATGATCTGATCCAGGGCCCGTATGACCCGCTCCGACGGCAACGACAGATCGATATCGATAGCTAAAAGGAGCGGAGCTGGGCTAGTTCAGAACGTCTTTCTCAACTGAGCCACAGCCCCGATTTGCGAGCGCCACAAAAATGTAGCCTATAAGTATCCTGAAATAAATTAAAAGTATCTGATGTTATTGTTTTATATACATTATTTTATATTTGCCGAGATACTGACGCATCATGGGGTGTGCTGCTGCAAACCGGCGGGGTCGTTCATGCGGCCAGTTGGCTGACGATCTTGTCGTAGTAAGCGGCTTCCAGTTGCAGGCTGCCGCAGCGGGATTCGTTCATTTGCAGGGTCAGCAGGCGCAGTTTGCGCTGTGCCAGGCTGCGCTGCTTACCATCGTCCAGTGACTGGATCAAACGCTCCAGTTCGCCGATCTCCTTGAGCGTTTGCACTTCGGGCGGAACGTAGCCAGCATTCTTGAGGATGCGGTAGGCCATGCGCAGCTCCTGCGGGATCAGCAGGTCGTCATCCAGGGCCAGCGGCCGGCCGGTGCCGGGCAGGCCATCCAGTTCGCCGCGCGCGGCGGCTTCACAGATGCGCTGCTCGGCGATGGCGTCAAACGCCAGCATTGGCAGACTTGAGCGCTTCCGTCAGGTGGGGATGGAGCACTTGCAGTATCTGGGCAAACAGCTTGGGGTTGCCGGCGACGATGTTGCCGGTTTCCAGCCAGGTTTCGTTGCCCTCGAAGTCGCCCACCAGTCCGCCGGCCTCGTGCACCAAGAGACTGCCGGCGGCGATGTCCCACTGCGACAGGCCGATTTCCCAGAAGCCGTCATACCAGCCAGCGGCGACGTAGGCCAAGTCAAGCGCAGCAGAGCCGGGGCGGCGTAGACCGGAGGTCTTCTTGATCATGTCCCTGAACATGGCAAGATAGGCGTCGAGATGAGTGAAGTCGCGGAACGGGAGGCCGGTACCGATCAACGACTCCTGCAACCTGGTGCGGGTACTGACGCGGATGCGGCGATCATTGAGAAAAGCACCGCTGCCACGCGTGGCCGTGAAAAGGTCGTTGCGGTTGGGGTCGTAGATCACCGCCTGGGTGATCTGGCCGCGCTGCTTGAGCGCAATGGAAATGCAGTACTGCGGAAAACCATGCAGAAAATTAGTGGTGCCGTCGAGCGGATCGATGATCCACACGTAATCGGCATCGCTACCACTGGCGCCACTTTCCTCGGCCAGGATGGCGTGGTTGGGATAGGCGTCGAGCAGGGTTTCGATGATGGCCCGCTCGGCGGCGTGGTCTACTTCGCTGACATAGTCGTTGTAGGTCTTGCTGCGCACCTTGAGCGCACCCAGGTCCTGCGAGGCACGGGTGATAATGGCACTGGCGTTGCGGGCGGCTTTCACCGCAATATTGAGCATGGGGTGCATGATGGGCTTTCAGTGTGCTTCCCGCCGAGGGAAGCTTTAAAGAGCTGTTAAAATTGGCATTTTAGCGTTTTGCCGGCTATGAATAAACCTGAATCGCTCGCCAACATCCGCATCGTGCTCTGCCAGACCAGCCATCCGGGCAATATCGGTGCGGCGGCACGGGCGATGAAGACCATGGGATTGCACCAACTGGTGCTGGTGCGCCCGAAGAAATTCCCCCACCCGGAAGCCGAAGCCATGGCCTCCGGCGCCACCGACATCTTGGCGCAGGCGCGGGTGTGTGAAAATCTGCAGGAAGCGCTGGCCGGCTGCGTGCTGGTGGTGGGCTTGAGCGCGCGCAAGCGCGAACTGTCGCATGAACTGATTACAGCACACGAGGCCGCCACGTTAATAGCTCAAGCCGCCTCCAGCCAGCATGCCGCACTGGTGTTCGGCACCGAGATGAGCGGGTTGTCGAATGCCGAGCTGATCCAGTGCCAGCGACTGGCCATGATCCCCGCCAACCCCGAGTACTCCTCGCTCAATCTAGCGGCAGCGGTCCAAGTGCTGACTTATGAACTGCGCATGGCGACGGATTTCGCGCCTGCGGCAACTGACCCCAGCTTTCCCCCTGCCAGCCACGACGAAATTGAGGGCTTCTATCGCCACCTGGAAGAAACCCTGTTACGCATCGGGTTCCTTAACCCCGCCATGCCGAAACGGCTGATGCCACGCCTGCGCAGACTATTTGCACGGGCGCAGCTGGAGAAGGAGGAAGTCAATATCTTGCGTGGCATATTGAAGTTCATGCAATCGCCCAAGTGACGGTCAGGCTGTTTTTATGGCAAAATAACCACTTGTTTCAGTCAAGATTTTTGCCATGTTCAATCATCTGCGCGAAGACATCGCTGTCGTGTTCGAACGCGACCCGGCCGCTCGCACCCATTGGGAAGTCCTCACGACCTACCCTGGTGTACACGCCCTCATCATCCATCGATTTTCGCACTGGCTATGGAGCCTGCGCCTGCGCTGGCTGGCGCGCTTCAGCTCGCATCTCGGACGCTTCCTGACCGGCATCGAAATCCACCCCGGCGCCACGATCGGTCGGCGCGTGTTCATCGACCACGGCATGGGCGTAGTCATCGGAGAGACGGCGGTGATCGGCAATGACTGCACCCTGTATCACGGCGTCACCTTGGGCGGTACCTCGTGGAACAAGGGCAAGCGCCACCCCACTCTGGAAAATGGTGTGGTGATCGGTGCCGGCGCCAAGGTGCTGGGGCCCATCACCGTAGGTACGGAAGCCAGGATCGGCTCCAACGCGGTAGTGGTCAAGGATGTACCGGCAGGGACCACGGCCATCGGCATTCCGGCGCGCATCCTGGATCAGGACAAGGTCCAGCAGCGCAACGACATGGCACAAAAGATGGGCTTCTCGGCCTACGCCGTATCCGACGACATGAACGACCCCATGGTCAAGGCCATCCACGCCCTGCTCGACCACGCCGCCGAGCAGGACAAGCGACTGGAGGAAGTGACACAGTTGCTCGCCAAACTGGGCGCGGACACGGAAACCGATGCCGAGGTCGGCAAGGCTTTCGACGTGAACCATCCCAACAAATAGTTGACTAAAATGTTAGGGTATTATACATTTCACCTTGATTGAATTCGAACGGAGCACCCGCCATGCGCTTGACCACCAAAGGACGTTTCGCCGTAACGGCTATGCTGGACCTGGCACTGAATGAAGTTGACCGCCCCGTCACACTCTCAGGCATCAGCGAACGTCAGGAAATTTCGCTGTCCTACCTTGAACAGCTGTTCAGCCGGCTACGCCGCAACGGCCTGGTCAAAAGTGTGCGTGGGCCCGGAGGCGGCTACCGTATTGCCAAAAAGCATGAGGATATTTCAGTCTCCGAAATCATCCGGGCCGTTGACGAACAGATCGATGCGACCCAATGCGGCGGCAGCGAAGATTGCCATGGCGAGCGGCGTTGCATGACGCATGACCTGTGGTCCAGCCTGAACGTCAAGATTCTGGAATATCTCTCCGGTGTCAGTCTGGCGGAACTGGTCGCCTCGCAACGCGAAGGCAAGAAAATCCTCATCCAGGAACCCAAGCGCCGCGAGGCACAGTTGCAACCGATAGCGGCCTGATTGCGACCGCCAGAATCGAGATGAGCGCCGAAGCCGTCTATTTGGACCATAACGCCACCACCTTACTGGATGCGAAGGTGCTGGAGGCGATGCTGCCATTCCTGCGCAACCAGCAGGGCAATCCGACCAGCCGCCACAGCTATGGCCGTGCAGCAAGGCAGGCGATCGATCATGCGCGAGAACAGGTCGCCGCAGCCGTCGGCGCACATCCTTCACAGGTCACCTTCACCAGCGGCGGAACCGAAGCAAACAACCTGGCAATCAAGGGCATCGCGGCAACGCATACACCCTCGCAAGTCGCCGTCAGCGCCATCGAACACCCGGCAGTGTCCAGACCGGCGCACTCGCTACTCGGCCGCGGATGGAAAATGGCGAAAATCGGCGTAGATGCAGTCGGCCAGTTGAACCCGGACCAACTGGTGCAGGCGTTGCAGCAAAAAACCGCGCTGGTATCGGTGATGGCGGCCAACAACGAAACCGGCGTATTACAGGACGTCCCGGCAATCGCCGAAGTAGTCAGACGGCACGGCAGTCTGCTACATACCGATGCGGTGCAGGCGCTAGGTAAGGTTGCACTGGACTTCAATGCGCTGGGGGTCAACGCCATGAGCATATCGGCCCACAAGATTCATGGCCCGCAAGGCGCCGGCGCATTGATCCTGGACAAGCGCGTGGACATCCAGCCGCTGCTGGATGGTGGCGGTCAGGAAAAAGGCTTGCGTAGCGGGACGGAAAACATCTCTGCTATCGTCGGCTTCGGCCTCGCCTGCGAACTGGCGACCCGCGACCTGACCTCTCAAGCAGGAAGAATCGGCAGGCTGCGCGATCAACTGGAACAGGGGCTGAACGAACTGGGAGGCATCATTTTCGGGCGGGAAGCCAAACGGCTACCGAACACCAGTTTTTTCGCTTTCCCGAACATCGATGGCGAAACGCTGGTCATGGCGCTGGACAGACAAGGCTACGCCGTCGCAAGCGGCTCGGCCTGCTCCAGCGACAGTATTGAACCGAGCCATGTATTGATGGCCATGGGTATCGCACCGGGGATCGCCCGCGGCGCCGTACGGGTAAGCCTGGGGGTGGACAACAGCGCAGCCCAGATAGTAGCGTTTTTACAAACGTTGAAAAACGAATTGTTACGAATCAAACGAATGGCCGCGGTTGCGGTTTGAGGAAGCAAGCATGACTGTGAGAACACCGATTTACCTGGATTATTCCGCTACCACGCCGGTAGACCAGCGCGTGGCGGAGAAGATGATCCCTTACCTGACCGAGCATTTCGGCAATCCGGCCAGCCGTAGCCACGTGTTCGGCTGGGTGGCGGAAAAAGCTGTCGAGAATGCCCGCGAGCAGGTTGCGGTACTGGTCAATGCCGATCCCAAGGAAATCGTCTGGACCTCGGGCGCTACCGAATCGAACAACCTCGCCATCAAGGGTGCGGCGAACTTCTATGCCGGCTCCAAAGGCAAGCACATTGTTACCATTGCCACCGAACACAAGGCAGTGATCGATACTGTGCGCGAACTGGAACGCCAGGGCTTCGAAGCCACCTACCTCGAACCGGAGCCCGACGGGCTGGTTGACCTTGAAAAGTTCAAGGCCGCGCTCAGAGCAGATACCGTTCTGGCCTCGGTGATGCTGGTCAACAACGAGATCGGTGTAATCCAGGATATCGAAACCCTGGGCAACCTCTGCCGCGCCAACGGCACCATTTTCCATGTTGACGCGGCGCAGGCCACCGGCAAGGTCGAGATCGACCTGGAAAAGCTGCCGGTCGACCTGATGAGCTTCTCGGCGCACAAGACCTACGGGCCCAAGGGCATCGGCGCGCTGTATGTGCGCCGCAAACCACGCGTCCGCCTGGAGGCCCAGATGCACGGCGGCGGCCACGAGCGCGGCTTCCGCTCCGGCACCCTGCCGACGCACCAGATCGTCGGCATGGGCGAGGCCTTCCACATCGCCAGGGAAGAAATGGCGCTGGAAAACGCCCGCATCAAGCGCCTGCGCGACAAGCTGTGGACCGGTCTCTCGGAAATCGAGGAAGTTTATCTGAACGGCGACCTCAAGCAGCGCGTGCCGCACAACCTCAACGTCAGCTTCAACTTCGTCGAGGGCGAGTCGCTGATCA
>DAOMFG010000118.1:0-5882 GCA_035429685.1 Methylophilaceae bacterium
GTAATAGCCCACGCGGTTCGGCCCGATGCGCACCTGCATGTAACCGATCACCTTGCGCTCGGCCAGCGTCAGGTAAGCCACGCAGCCCATGATGGGGGCAACGATGGCGATGATCTTGGCCAGGTTCCACAGCAGCGGCCAGACCGGCGCCAACACGCCCCAGATCGGCTCCCACAAGGGGCCCCACAACGAATGGAAGAAATGCAGGACGTGGGCTTCCATTACGCTTTCTCCACCGTAATTTCGCCGTAAAGATCGCCCAGTGCCGCCGTGGCAGCGCATACCGGCACCCGCACGCTGTCGTCGCTAATGCCGTCATCGCGGCGCACCGGCAGATCCACGCTGGCGCCGGATTGCGTTACCCGCGCCGTATCGCCAGCCTGCAAGCCCAATCTGGCCAGCAGCACGCTGTTCATGGCAACAAAGTCCAGCGAAGCTGCGCCGGCTTTTTGCAGGGACGGCGCGCGACGCACGATGGCATCCGACTGGGTCAGCGGGATTTCGCCGACGCGCTGCAGCACGCCCGACTTGATCCGCACATTGACCTCGACCAGGTGGCGCAGGTTGTTGTTGAGGCGATTCCACACCACTCTGGACGGCTTCTCGCCGCCGAAGATTTCATTCTTCACCTGCTCGCTGCTGTCGTAATCGAAGCCTTCCAGGCCGAGCAGATTGCCCAGCACGCGCAGCACTTTCCACCCCGGACGGCATTCACCCAGCGGCTTTACCGCGGCGGCGAAGCTCTGTACCCGCCCTTCCATGCTCATGAACGTGCCGGAGGTTTCGGTGAACGGCGCGATCGGCAACAGCACGTCGGCATCGCGCAAGGCGTCCGACTTGTAGGCGGTCAGCGCTACCACGCAACCGGTCTGCCTGAGTGCAGCATTGGCGAGTTGCGCATTGTGACAGTCCAGTTCCGGCTCGACGTTGACGAGAAGGTAGGCCTGGCGCGGATTTTCCAGCATGGTGCGGGCATTCAGCGCGCCATTACGCGGCAAAACACGCGCCAAGTCCATGCCGACGCGGTTGGCAGCCTCGGACAATGCGCCGAAGGTGGCGCCGCACAGCGCGGAGATGGCTTCCGCCAGACTGTAGATTTCCGCGTAGCGCGGATGATGCTGGGCGATGTTGCCGAGGAACACCGCAGAGCGCGGGCTGATCAGGTCGTAATCCTTGCCGTGGCCGGCCAGGCTTTCCGCCATCGCCCGGGCATTGTCACGCACCTGCACATGCTCCAGAAGCTGACTGAGCGAAGGCGGCAGGCACAGCGACAGGCGCTGCAGGCCGGACATGGCCTTGAGGATTTGCGACAGCACATTAACAATATCATTCGGCGCACAAATCGCCTTGTGTGCCACCGGCATCAGCGGATCATCGTCCAGCGGATTGACCAGTGACAGTTCCGCGCCATTCATCCTGACCGCGTGACGCAGGCGGTGTGTCAGCAACGGATGCTCGTTGCGAAGATTGCTGCCAATCACCAATACGCGGTCCATCTCCTGGAGATCCGGGATGTTGCAGCCCATCCAGGGCGTGCCCTGAAAATGACCGTCCAGACGAAAATCACTACGACGCAGACGGTGATCCACGTTGCCGCAGTTCAGGCCGCGCGCGATTTTCTTGGCCAGGTAGCCCTCTTCCATGGTGCTGTTGGGCGATACCAGCATGCCTAAGGCCTCGCCGCCGTCTTTCTGCACGACCTGCCGGATACGGCTAGCGGCGAATTCCAGCGCGCTCTGCCAATCGGTTTCCACCCACTGCCCGCCGCGTTTGATCATGGGCACGGTCAGACGATCGGCGCTGTTGAGGCCTTCGTAGGAATAGCGATCGCGGTCGGAAATCCAGCACTCGTTGATGCTTTCCTTCTCGCGCGGCAGCACACGCATGACGCGGTTGTTCTTGACCTGTACCTCGATCTGCGAGCCCAGGCCGTCGTGGGCGGCGATGGACGGACGGCGCACCAGTTCCCAGCTGCGCGCCGAGTAGCGGAACGGCTTGCTGGTCAGCGCGCCCACCGGACACAGGTCGATGATGTTGCCGGACAGTTCGGATTGCACGCTCTTGTCAACATAAGCGGTGATCTCGGCATGCTCGCCACGGTTGATCAGGCCCAGTTCCATCATGCCGCCGACTTCCTTCAGGAATCTCACGCAACGCGTGCACTGGATGCAGCGCGTCATGTCGGTGGAAACCAAAGGCCCGATGTTCTTGTTCAGCACCACGCGCTTCTCTTCGGTGTAGCGTGACTTGACGCCGCCATAGCCGACAGCGATATCCTGCAGTTCGCATTCCCCCCCCTGATCGCAGATCGGGCAATCGAGCGGATGGTTGATCAGCAGGAACTCCATCACGCTCTTCTGTGCTTCGACGGCAGCCTTGGAGCGGGTAAAAATCTTCATGCCTTCGGAAACCGGTGTGGCGCAGGCTGGCAAAGGCTTGGCGAATTTTTCCACCTGCACCAGACACATGCGGCAGTTAGCCGCCACCGACAGTTTCTTGTGGTAGCAGAAACGCGGGATCGCCACGCCGATCTTGTCGGCCGCATCAATGATGGTGCTGCCGTGTTCGACCTGTACCGGTTTGCCGTCGATTTCGATATTCAGCATTATTTACCCGTCACCATGCTCTTGCCGTGCTGGATGTAATACTCGAACTCCGGCCGGAAATGTTTGATGAAACTCAGCACCGGCGTCGCCGCTGCGTCGCCCAGCGCGCAGATGGTGCGGCCGGAAATGTTCTGGCTGACGTCGGTCAGCAGGTCGAGGTCTTCCATACGCCCCTGGCCGTCGACGATACGCTTGACCACACGATACAGCCAGCCGGTACCTTCACGGCAGGGTGTGCACTGGCCACAGGATTCCTCGAAGAAGAAATAGGACAAGCGCTTCAGTGTCTGCACCATGCAGGTGGACTCGTCCATGACGATCACCGAACCAGCACCCAGGCTGGAACCGGCCTTGGATAAACCGTCGTAATCCATGGTGGCACCCATGATGGCCGCCGCCGGCATCACCGCGGTGGAAGGCCCGCCGGGAATCACCGCCTTCAATTGACGTCCGCGCCACACGCCGCCGGCCAGTGCCAGCAGCTCCGGGAACGGGATGCCCATGCTGACTTCGAAGTTGCCTGGCTTTTCCACATGGCCAGACACGGCGAACAGCTTGGTACCGCCGGAATTGGCTACGCCCAGGTCCATGAACGCCTGGCCGCCGTGCTGCAGGATAAACGGGATAGAGGCGTAGGACTCGGTGTTGTTGACGTTGGTCGGCTTGCCGAACACGCCGAAGCTGGCCGGGAACGGCGGCTTGAAGCGCGGCTGTCCCTTCTTGCCCTCGATGGACTCGATCAACGCGGTTTCCTCGCCGCAGATATAAGCGCCGTAGCCATGGTGGGCGTACAGATCAAAAGAAAAATTGGTTCCAAACAGGTTTTCGCCGAGGAGTCCGGCGGCGCGCGCTTCGTCCAGCGCTTTCTCGAAAAACATGTAGTCTTCCCAGATTTCGCCGTGGATGTAGTTGTAGCCGACGCGCGCACCCAGCGTATAGGCCGCGATGGCCATGCCTTCGATTAGCTGGTGCGGGTTGTAGCGGATGATATCGCGGTCCTTGAAAGTCCCCGGCTCGCCCTCGTCGGTGTTACATACCAGATACTTGGTGCCGTCAAAATAACGTGGCATGAAGCTCCACTTGAGGCCAGTGGGGAAGCCCGCACCGCCACGGCCGCGCAGCCCGGACAGCTTGACCTGGCTGATAATTTCTGTCGCCGGCACCTTGTCCGTCACGATACGCTTGAGCGTATCGTAGCCGCCGATGCTGCGGTAGGTTGCCAGCGCACCCGGATTGGGCAGGTGCAGTGTCCTGAAGCAAACCTCATTAGCCATTACTTGAGGCCCTCCAGAATTTCATCCACCTTTTCCGGCGTCAGGTGTTCGCACATCTGCTTGTTGTTGATGTGGAACAGCGGTGCACCGCCGCAGCAGCCCATGCACTCGCCCTCCTTGAGGGTGAACTTGCCGTCCGGCGTGGTCTCGTTGAAGCCAATGCCGAGGCGATGCTCCAGGTGCCCGACGATCTTGTCCGACTCGCGCAGCATGCAGGAGATATTGGTACAAACGGTGATCTTGTACTTGCCCACCGGCTCCAGGTCATACATGTTGTAGAACGTTGCCACCTCCAGCGCGGCGATGGCCGGGATGCCGAGATAGTCGGCAATGAAGGCGATGGTGTCCTTGGACAGCCAGCCCAGTTCGTCCTGCGCGATGCGCAATGCCGACATCACCGCGGACTGGCGACGGTCGGCCGGATACTTGCTCAACTCTTTGTCGATCCTGGCGAGAGATTCTTGCGACAACATCAGCGGTCAATCTCCCCGAAAACAATGTCCTGCGTACCGATAATGGCCACCAGATCGGCGATCATGTGGCCGCGCGTCATCTCGTCAAGCGCGGAAAGGTGGGCAAAGCCGGGCGCGCGAATTTTCAGGCGGTAGGGCTTGTTGGCGCCATCCGACACCAGATAGATGCCGAACTCGCCCTTGGGATGCTCCACCGCGGCATAGGCCTCGCCGGCCGGGACGTGGAAGCCCTCGGTAAACAGTTTGAAATGGTGGATCAGCGCCTCCATGTCCTGCTTCATGCCCTCACGCGGCGGCGGGGCGATCTTGCTGTCGGCCGCAATGACCGGGCCAGGATTCCTGCGCAGCCAATCGATACACTGTTTGATGATGCGGTTGGACTGGCGGAACTCTTCCATGCGCACCAGGTAGCGGTCGTAGGAATCACCATTGACACCAACTGGGATATCGAAATCGAGGCGATCGTAGACTTCATAGGGCTGCTTCTTGCGCAGGTCCCAGGCGAACCCGGAGCCACGCAGCATGGGGCCGGTCAGGCCCAGCGCCAGCGCACGTTCCGGCGACACCACACCGATGCCGACGGTGCGCTGCTTCCAGATACGATTGTCGGTAAGCAGGGTTTCGTATTCGTCCACGTAGGCCGGGAAGCGGTTGGTGAAATCCTCGATAAAATCCAGCACCGAGCCCTGGCGGTTGTCGTTGAGCGCCTTGATCTCATCCTTGCCGCGGAAACTGTTTTCCTGATACTGCGGCATGCGGTCCGGCAGGTCGCGGTAGACGCCGCCTGGACGGTAATAGGCCGCGTGCATGCGGGCGCCGGATACGGCCTCGTAAATGTCGAACAAATCCTCGCGCTCACGGAAGGCATACAGAAATACCGTCATCGCCCCCACGTCCAGCGCATGTGCGCCCAGCCACAGCAGGTGATTGAGGATGCGGGTAATCTCGTCGAACATGACGCGGATATACTGAGCGCGCTCTGGTACTTCAATGCCCATGAGCTTTTCGATCGCCATCACGTAGGCATGCTCGTTGGACATCATGGAGACGTAATCCAGGCGATCCATGTAAGGCACGGATTGCAGGAAAGTACGCTGCTCCGCAAGCTTCTCGGTGCCGCGGTGCAGCAGTCCGATGTGCGGGTCGGCGCGTTCGATCACCTCACCGTCCAGTTCCAGCACCAGGCGCAGCACGCCATGCGCGGCAGGATGCTGGGGACCGAAATTCATGGTGTAGTTGCGAATCTCAGCCATGATGGAAGCCCTCGTCGCGAATGATGCGCGGCACGTTGTTGCGTTCCTCGATCGATACCGGCTGGTAGATGACGCGTTGCTGATCGGGGTCATAACGCATCTCGACGTTGCCGATCATGGGGAAATCCTTGCGGAACGGATAGCCGACAAAACCATAATCGGTAAGGATGCGGCGCAAGTCAGGATGGCCCTCGAACATCAGGCCGAACAGGTCGAACTCCTCTCGCTCGAACCAGTTGGCAGCCGGTCACACCCCGACCACCGAGGCCAGTACCG
>DAOMFG010000119.1:0-5830 GCA_035429685.1 Methylophilaceae bacterium
CGCCATCCCCAATGCCAGGCTGGAAGCCCCGCTGGAACGCTTTTCCTGGTAAGAGGCGCCGCTCCATTCATAGCTGAAATCCGGCGGCAGCACTTCCTTCATGATCTTCTCGACACGCTCCAGCACCTCACCGGAACTGACGCCTGGCACACCCGATCCGAGCAGCTTGACCGCCGGCAGGTTGTTGTAGCGATCCAGCGTTTCCGGCCCGGTGCTGTACTTGACGGTGGCGAAGGCCGACAACGGCACCATCTGGTTGTTGGCGCCGCGTACGTGCAAAGCGGAAATATCCTCCGGCCGCTTGCGGTATTCCTTGTCGGCCGACAGCAGTACCTGCCAGGTGCGGCCGAACTTGTTGAAATCGTTGACGTAGAACGTACCCATGGTGGCCGAAAGCGTGTTGAACGCCTCTTCCAGGTTCACCCCCAGCGCGGCGGCACGCGAACGATCGACGTCGATGTAGAGCTGCGGGGTCTTGGCACGCCACAGGGTCTGGGCGAAGGCAAAGCTTTTGTCCTGCGCGGCGCGGGCGATGAAGGCCTGCGCCACGTCGTTAAGCTGCTGCGGGCCACCCTCGCCGCGATTCTGGATATACACCTCGAAGCCGCCCGAGTTGCCGAGGCCGAAGATGGCCGGCGGGTTGAAAGCCAGCACCAGCCCCTCCTTGATGCCGGCGGTCTTGCCGAAGAACTCGCCGACCAGCGCTTGGGACGGCATGGCACGCCGGTCCCACGGCTTCAGCGAGGAAAAGATGGTGGCTGCGCTGTTCTTGAACGAGCCACCGAGGAAGTCGAAGCCGGTGAACGCCACCGCGTATTCGTTGGCGTCGTTCGACTGGATCGCCTCGGTCACCTTCTGCACCACACGGTCGGTACGTTGCAGGCTGGCCCCGTCCGGCAGGAACACCGCAGATATGTAATAACCCTGGTCTTCATCCGGCACCAGCGAGGTGGGCGTGGTGCGCCACAGCTGCACGGTCAGCGCCGCCATGGCGGCGAACAGCAGCACGCCCACCACCGCGCGCTTGAGCATCCACGCCACACCTGCAGTATAGTGGCGCGTCACCCAGCCGAAAAAGCGGTTGAAGGCGCGGAAAAAGGCGTTCACCTGCTTGTGTTCCGGCTTGAGGATGAGGGCGCACAGGGCCGGTGTCAGCGTCAGCGCCACCAGCCCGGAAATCATCACGGCGATGGCAATGGTGATGGCGAACTGCCGGTACAGCTCGCCCGCCAGGCCGCCGATGAAGGCGATCGGCACGAATACCGAAATCAGCACCAGCATGATGGCGATGACCGGGCTGGTGACCTCGCGCATCGCCTCGATAGCGGCGGCACGTGGGCTGAGGCCTTGCTCGTGCATCAGCCGCTCGGCGTTTTCCAGCACCACAATGGCATCGTCCACCACGATACCGATAGACAGCACCATGCCGAACAGGGTCAGGGTGTTGATGGAGTAGCCGAGTAGGTACAGTCCGGCGAAGGTGCCGATCAGCGACACCGGCACCGCCAGTGTCGGGATCAGCGTGGCACGGAAATTCTGCAGGAACAGCAGCACCACCAGGAACACCAGCAGCATGGCCTCGGCCAGCGTCTTCACCACCTCGCGGATGGAGACCTTGACGAAGCGCGTGGTGTCGTACACCACGGCATGCTCCAGCCCCTTGGGGAAACGCTGCGCCAGTTCGGCCACAGTGCGGTTGACCTCTTCCGCCACGCCCAGCGCGTTAGCGCCTGGCTGCAGGAAGACGCCGACCAGGGTGGCAGGCTTGCCGTTGACGCGGCCGATGAAGTCATAATCCCTGGAACCCAGCTCCACCCGTGCAATGTCCATCAGCCGCACCTCGGCGGCATCGGAGCGGGCGCGCACGATGATATCCTCGAAGGCCTTGGGGTCGGCCAGTCGTCCTTGCGTGGTGACGGTGTAGACCAGGTCCTGGTCGCCGTCGTTGGGGTTCTGGCCGACCTTGCCTGGCGCGAATTGGGCGTTCTGGCTGGCGATGGCCGTGACGATCTCGTTCACCGACACCTTGAGCTGCGCCATCTTGTCCGGCTTGAGCCAGATGCGCATGGCGTAATCCTTGGCGCCGAAGATCTGCACATTGGTCGTACCGGGAATACGCTTGATGCGATCCAGCACGTTGAGGGTGACGTAGTTGCTGGTGTACAGGTCGTCGAAGGTACCGTCCGGCGAGTAGAACGCCAGCACCTGCAGGAAGGAGGACGAGCCTTTTTCCACCGTCAGTCCCTGGCGCCGCACTTCCAGCGGCAGGCGCGCTTCCACCTGTTTGACGCGGTTGTTGACGTTGAGCGCTGCCTGGTCAGCATCGGCGCCGATGTCAAAGGTCACCTGGATTTCCAGCACGCCGCTGGAGGCCGAGGTCGAACTCATGTACATCATGTGCTCGACGCCATTGATTTGTGATTCCAGCGGGGCGGCGACAGTCTGCTCCAGCACTTCGGCGGAGGCGCCGGGATAGATCGCGCGCACCGTCACTACCGGCGGCGCGATCTCGGGATATTGCGCAATCGGCAGGCTGCTCATGGCAGCGAGGCCAGCCAGCACAATAAAGACGGAAATCACCACCGCGAAAATCGGGCGGTTGATGAAAAAACGCGAGAAATTCATAAAGCGCTTACTCTCAATGCACCGCAGCCGGAACTGGCTGCGGTGCGGACGGGCTGGCAATGCTGACGGGGGCGCCGGGGCGCAGCTTCATCAACCCATCGACGATCACCTGGTCGCCTGCCTGCAGGCCACCGCGCACTACCCAGGATTTCTCGGTATCAGTGGCGGCCACCCATTCGCCGACCTCGACTGGACGTGGCTCAGCGACCAGCTTGCCGTCCTTGTCCTTGGCGGCGACCATCACCATCTTGCCCTTGGGTCCTTCCAGCACTGCGCGCTGCGGCACGGTCAGGGCTTTGGGGCGCTGCGCCCCTTCCAGCAGCACCCGCACGAACTGCCCGCTCTTGATGGCGCTGCCGGGGTTATCCAGTTCCGCGCGCATTTCCAGCGTGCCGGTCTCATGGCTGACGCTGGGCGAGATAAAATTGATACGCCCGGATTTTCCTAACTGGCTGCCATCCCGCCGCAGTAGCCGCACCGTGAACCCCGCCTTGGGCAACGCCAGGCTGCCATCGGCCAGTTCCTGATCCATGCGGCCGCGCTCGTTGTCCGCCACGTTAAACGTCACATATAAGGGGTCGAGTTGCACCAAAGTAGTGAGCAAGCTGTCACCACCCGTGTTCACCAGCGCCCCCTCCTGTTTCAAGGCGCGCCCCACGATACCGGTGATGGGCGCCGCAATGCTGGCGTATTCGAGGTTGAGCTGGGCCTCTTTCAGCTGCGCACGTGCCTGAGCCAGGCGCGCTTGTGCCACCTGCACTTCGGCGCCTGTGATTTGTGCGCTAGAACCAGCGTCGTCGGCCTCCTTGCGACTGACTGCACTGGCGTCGGCCAGCGTCGTCATGCGTTTCTGCTCGCGGTCGGACTGCGCGGCATTGGCTTCAGCACGCGCAATATCTGCCTCCGCCGCGGCCACGGCTGTCTTTGCCGTAGTCACTGCGAGTGCGAACGGGCGCGCATCCAACTGGAACAACGGCTGCCCCGCCTTCACCAAATCGCCCTCCCGGTACAAGCGCTTTTCCACATGACCGGTGACGCGCGCGCGGATTTCGACCTCGCGCGAGCCGACGGTCTGGCCGACATACTCATAGCTGACCGGCACGCTGGCAGGCTGTACCTCGCGTACCGTGACTTCAGGCGGCGGCATGTTGGCCATGCCGCCCGCGCCTTCCTGCGGCGACTTGGAACATGCCGCCAACACTGCCAACAGCAGAATGGCAACACCTTGTTTGGGCCGGATTACGGAGTAGGTTACGGAAGTCATGCAGTACCCCCTGATGGTCTGCGGTCTGTATGTTGACAGTTTCGACGAATCGACGAAGCCTGCATAATACATACATTCAAGATTGTATGTAAATGAATTCATGTTAACATGATTCGTAAATCCATTCGGTTATCACAAGGCAATGGCTCGCAAAACCAAGGAAGAAGCACTCGAAACCCGTAACCGCATTCTCGATGCGGCAGAGATTGTATTTCAGCGCAACGGCGTTTCACGCACCACGCTGGCCGACATCGCCAGCGAGGCCCACGCCACACGAGGCGCCATCTATTGGCATTTCGAGAACAAGGTCGACCTGTACGACGCCATGATCCAGCGCATCGTCGAGCCGCTAGAGCAGAAGCTGGAGGAACTGCAGCGCCACCAGGACCACGACCCGCTGAATTTCATCCGCTCGCTCGCCCTGTTTTATCTCGACAGCCTGGCCAACGATCCGCACTACTACCGCGTGCTGGAGATCGCCTGGCACAAGTGCGAGTACGTCGGCGACATGGCGCGCATCCGCGACCAGCACCTGGAATGCGGCAACCGCTTCCTTGGCATCAAGGAAAGCGCCATCCGCAGCGCCATCGTGCGCGGCCATTTGCCGGGGCACATCGATGCGCGGCAGGCGGCGGTCGGCCTGATGGCCATCATCGACGGACTGGTTGCCGGCTGGACGCTGGATCGCCAGCGCTTTCCGCTGTCCAGCATGGCGGCCGGGGTAATCGACACCTACCTCGCCGGCTTGGCCGCGCAAGCCAAAAACAACTGATTCCCGCCCTCATCCGCGCGGATGATGCTGCGCATGCAGCTGCTTCAGCCGTTCTCGCGCGACATGGGTATAAATCTGCGTGGTGGAGATGTCGGAATGCCCCAGCAGCATCTGCACCACCCGCAAGTCCGCGCCGTGGTTGAGCAAATGGGTGGCGAAGGCGTGGCGCAGCACGTGCGGCGACAGCGGCTTGGCTATGCCGGCCAGCCTGGCATAGCGCTTGATGAGATACCAGAATGCCTGGCGTGTCATGGCCCCGCCGCGCTGGGTGACGAACAGGCTGTCGCTCAGTTTCCCTTCCAGTATCAGCGACCGCCCCTGCCCCAGATAGCGCCTGATCCAGTCCAGCGCTTCTTCGCCTAAAGGCACCAGACGCTCCTTGCTGCCCTTGCCCATCACCCGCACCACACCCATATCCAGACTGACCTCGCTGACCTTGAGGTTGACCAGCTCGGACACGCGCAGCCCGGTCGCGTACAAGGTTTCCAGCATGGCACGGTCGCGCAGGCCCAGCGTCTGCTCCACGTCAGGCGCGTTGAGCAGATTTTCCACCTCTTCCTCGTTGAGGCTCTTTGGCAAGCTGCGCGGCAGCTTGGGCGAAGAGATTTGCAATGTGGGGTCAGCCGTGATGCGGCTTTCGCGCAGCAGGAAGCGGTAAAGCCGCCGCAGGCTGGCGACCAGCCTGCTGACGCTGCGCGGCTTGACCTGCGGGAAGCGCACTGCCAGATAGCGCTCGACGTTGGCGCGCTCGGTCTCCAGCAGGGTCTTGCCGGCGCTTTTCTCCAGCCAGGCGGCGAACTGCGCCAAATCGCGGCGGTAACTTTCCAGCGTGTTCCGGGACAGCCCTTCTTCCAGCCACAGCCGGTCGGTGAATTCGTCAAGCAGTTCCTGATTCGCTTCGCTCATGCTGCAGCAGCCACTGCTTGATTGACAGGGAACCCGCTTCTCGCCCTTGCATGAAGCCGCCCAGGCCGTGTTTCGCGACGACGCGGTGGCATGGAATCACCAGCGGAATGGGGTTGGCCCCGCAGGCATTGGCCACGGCGCGCGCGCCGGAGCCGACGCGCTGCGCCAGTTCTGAATAGGTCAGCGTGCATCCGGGCGGAATTGCCCGGATGGCGTCCCAGACGCGTCGCTGGAATTCGGTGCCGGCGAGATGCAGGGAAAGG
>DAOMFG010000120.1:0-5825 GCA_035429685.1 Methylophilaceae bacterium
TCAAATCGTTAAATATTTAAATTAACGTAAAACTTTATATATATGGTGCGGTTGATGCCCGGCAAAACAGCCTTTTCGGTTACAATCCCGTTTCCCGCCGCGCGGCAATTATGTGCCATTCCGTGCGCGGCAGCTTTGAGCGCATTTGTTCTGAATCCAAACTTCCGCTCGTCGCTAGTGCAGACGTATCCCGCACAGGGAGAGAAGGCTGATTTCAGAAATTTTTAGCCGTTTCTTGTTGTCTGTGGTGAACGGCATTAACCAGAATTCTTGATTGCTTTTTCAAGCAAGTCAGCAGTATAGGTGAGATGAACGATTTAAGCAAAGCAGCGGTGAGCCTGGTGACGGTCGATGAGGGCGGCGAGGGGCAGCGCATCGACAATTTTCTCGCCAAACAGTTGAAGGGGGTGCCGAAAAGCCACCTT
Organism: Methylophilaceae bacterium; assembly: GCA_035429685.1. Taxonomy (GTDB): domain Bacteria; phylum Pseudomonadota; class Gammaproteobacteria; order Burkholderiales; family Methylophilaceae; genus DAOMFG01. The sequence goes on from DAOMFG010000120.1 coordinate 426, forward strand.
TATCGCATCCTGCGCAGCGGCGAAGTGCGCGTCAACAGCAAGCGCGTGGACGCCACGCACCGGCTGGCCTTGGGCGAGGTGGTGCGCATTCCGCCAGTGCGCACGGCAGCGGCCGCCCCCAAGCCCGCCAGCCCGGTGACATCGAAATTCGACGGCAAGGTGCTGTTTGAGGACGACGTTCTGCTGGTGATCGACAAGCCGGCCGGCATTGCCGTGCACGGCGGCAGCGGCATCAGCCGCGGCGTGATCGAACAACTGCGCCTGGGCGTCGGGGGCGGCGGCATCGCGCCGCTGGTGCACCGCTTCGCCCGCGACCACTCCGGCGTACTTTTGTTGGCAAAAAAGCGCAGCACGCTGGTGGCGTTGCACGAGGCCATCCGTGGCGATGCCATGGAAAAGCGCTATCTGATATTGGTGTGTGGGGAGTGGAAAGACAAGAAACGGCGGGTCAGGCTGCCACTAAAGAAGTACACGCTGGAGAGCGGCGAAAGGCGGGTCAGTGTGGATGAGGAGGGGCAGTCGTCCGAAACTATTTTCCACCTGCGTCAGTCGTTCGGCGAATTCACCCTGCTGGAGGCGGAACTGATTACCGGCCGCACCCACCAGTTGCGGGTGCAGCTGGCGCATCTGGGCTTCCCCATTGCGGGCGATGACAAGTATGGCGATTACGGCTTCAACAAGGCGCTGCAAAAGCGCGGCCTCAAGCGCATGTTCCTGCATTCGGCCGAGACGGTGATTCGCCATCCGCTGACAGGCAAGGAATTACGGCTGACGGCACCATTGCCAAAAGAACTGGCTGGATTTTTGAATCAACTGGAGAAACATGCCAAAACGCTATGATTTAATTGTGTTTGATTGGGATGGAACCCTGGTGGACTCTACCCAGGCAATCGTCGAATCCGTGCAGTTGGCCAGTGAGGACGTCGGCTTGCCGATGCCGACGGACGAGGCGGCACGCAGCATTATCGGCCTTGAACTGGTTGCGGCTATCGACGCCTTGTTCGAAGGCCTTTCTGAGGCACAAATGCAAACTCTGGTGGAGCGCTACCGCTACCACTACCTGGTGCGTGACCACGCTGTGCCGTTATTTGAGGGGGTCGCCGATGCCATGAATGGGCTTGAGACGCAAGGCTTCATGCTGGGCGTGGCCACTGGCAAGACCCGGCGCGGCCTGGAGCGAGCGATGGCCAATACCTCACTGAAGCCGCATTTCCTTGCTACCCGCTGTGCCGACGAGTGCCATTCCAAGCCGCATCCACAAATGCTGCACGAACTGATGGGTGAACTGGGTGTGGAGGCGGAGCGTACGCTGATGGTGGGTGACACCCCATATGATTTGCAGATGGCGCGCAACGCCAGAGTAGACAGCCTGGCGGTCTCCTATGGCGCGCAGCCTTTGGAGGCCTTGCTGCCGCATGCTCCGCTGGCACACTTCGACCGTTTTACTAAACTGCACCAATGGCTGATAATCAACGCCTGATCTGTGCTAGTGCGGCTTTGCAGGAAAGATCGATGGGAATACGCTTCGATCTTCCTGAGTATGGTAAGCACGTCACCGGTTTCGTGGTGCGCTATGAGGGGAAGCCGTATGCCTTCGTCAACCGTTGTGCCCATGTCCCGGTAGAACTGGATTGGCAGGAAGGCGACTTTTTCGAACCGGACGGACGCTACATCATTTGTGCCACGCACGGAGCCCATTACGAACCAACCACCGGCTACTGCGAGATGGGTCCTTGCCGGGGCGCATCATTGCAAGGTCTGCAAGTTGAAGAGTGCGACGGTAACATTTATCTGAAAATGGAAAATCATGACTGAATCTCATAGCTGGGAACACCAGACCCTAGAAAAACTGGCCCTTGCCGCAGTGCAGGAGCAACGTCGCGCACGCCACTGGGGCATTTTCTTCAAGGTGCTGACCTTCGTTTATTTGTTTGCGCTGTTGTTTATTGTCATGGACTGGATCGGGCCAGGGGGCAAGGCCATTGGCAGCCATACCGCGTTGATCGACATCCAGGGCGAAATCGGCGCGGGCGGCGATGTGAATGCCGACGACACCATTTCCAGCCTGCAAAGCGCATTTGACGACAAACACACCAAGGGCATTATCCTCCGCATCAACAGCCCTGGAGGCAGCCCGGTGCAGGCCGGCATCATCAACGATGAAATCGTGCGCCAGCGCAAGTTGCATCCAAAAATGCCGGTTTATGCGGTGGTCGAGGATATCTGCGCTTCCGGTGGGTATTACATTGCAGTGGCGGCGGACAAAATCTACGTCGACAAAGCCAGTATCGTCGGCTCCATCGGCGTCATCATGGACGGGTTCGGCTTCACTGGCACCATGCAGAAACTCGGTGTGGAGCGACGCGTGCTTACCGCAGGCAAGAACAAGGACATGCTTGATCCGTTTTCTCCTGTCAATCCGTCACAAAAGGAATTTGCCCAGAATCTGCTGGACGAGATTCACCAGCAGTTCATCCAAGTGGTGCGCGCAGGTCGCGGTGATCGTCTCAAGGAAACACCCGACATGTTCAGCGGCCTGTTCTGGAGCGGTGAAAGGAGCATAGAACTGGGTTTGGCCGATGGCCTGGGCAGTTCAGATTCTGTCGCGCGCGACATCATAAAGGAAGAAAACATTGTCGACTTTACGACGCGCGAGGACTTGGCCGACCGCTTTGCCAAGCGCTTTGGCGCAACCATGGCGAATAGCCTGGATGGGGCTTTTCTCAAGGTGCGTTGAGCAGACAGACAAGCCGTGAATCTGCAAGGATGTTGAATGAAAAAGCAGTCTGTTAACTGGAAAGTATTCAAAAATAGCCAGGAGTTGGGTGATGCCGCATGTGGGGCTGTGCTGGCAGCTGCCGATGCCGCGATTGCCAAGCGTGGCCGTTTCCTGATCGTGTTGGCGGGAGGTAACACGCCACGCGAGGTCTACCGGCATTTGCGCCATGCCGATGCCGACTGGTCGAAGTGGCACGTTTATTTTGGCGATGAACGTTGCTTGCTGCCCGAGCATGCAGATCGTAACAGCCGTATGGCGGATGAAAATCTATTGCAGCATGTGCCTATCCCGCCCGATCAGATTCATGCCATTCCTGCCGAACTCGGTTCTGAACAGGGCGCGCAGGCCTATAGTTGCACTTTGGCAGGTGTCGGAGAATTTGATCTGGTGCTGCTGGGAATGGGAGAAGATGCGCACACAGCCAGCCTGTTTCCGGGGAAGGCTTGGGAATCTCAAGCCATGGCGCCGGCCATCGCAGTACATGGTGCCCCGAAGCCTCCACCGGAGCGCGTGTCGTTGTCCGCGTCCAGGCTTTCCCGCGCGCATCGCGTGATTTTCTTCGTGACTGGCGCCGGCAAACGCGATGCTGTCAAACTCTGGCGTAGTGGCGCCGACCTGCCGGTAGCGGCTGTCGCGCCCGCTGCCGGTGTCGAGGTGTACATGGATGTAGCGGCAGAGCCCGCATTGACAGACTAACGGCTGATTTACCGCCATCATCATCGCCATGTCCAAAAACTTCATTCTCGCTGCCGGAGGGTCGTTCGTGGTGGCTTTGTCTGTTCTTTTGCTGCTGGTGAATGGAAGGATTGCCAGAACGGTGCTCGACCAGCCTAACGAACGTTCGCTGCATACGGTCGCCGTACCTCGTACCGGCGGGCTGGCGATCATGACTGGCATCGTGGCTGCCTGGGGGATGGCATGGCATCCAGAGTTGCTAATCTTGACCTGCTGCATGCTGTTTCTGGTGGCGTTGTCCTTTCTCGATGATATATACAGCCTCTCGGCAGGATGGCGGTTTGCTGCGCATTCCCTCGCAGCGGCGGTTTTTCTTGGGTTGACCATGCTGTCCGCGCCGGATCCGTGGTGGTGGCCGGTGTTGTTGGTGGCAATGGTCTGGATGACCAATCTCTACAACTTCATGGATGGCTCGGATGGACTGGCCGGCGGCATGGCGTTGTTCGGTTTCTCCTTTTACGCGCTGGGTGCGTGGCAGGCTGCAGATGCAGGATTGGCATTTTCTTCGCTGGCCGTTGCCGCCGCTTCTGCCGCATTCCTCCTGTTCAATTTCCATCCGGCAAGAATTTTCATGGGCGATGCCGGTTCTGTCCCCTTGGGTTTTCTGGCTGCTGCATTGGGACTGTCGGGATGGCAGCAGGGCGACTGGCCGCTGTGGTTCCCGCTGCTGGTATTCTCGCCATTTATCGCCGATGCAACTGTGACCCTGGTCAAACGCATGCTGCGCGGAGAAAAAGTCTGGCAGGCACATCGCAGCCACTATTACCAAAGGCTGGTGCAAATGGGCTGGGGACATCGCAGCACCGCTCTGGCCGAGTATGGCTTGATGGCTCTGGCCGGAGGGTCGGCCTTATGTCTGGCAAGCCAGGCCTGGCCGCTGCAACTGGCGGGTTTGCTGCTATGGGGAGCGATATACTGCGGATTGGCTATCGCGGTGGACCGCAGGTGGTTTAAACTTCACCTCCCGAAGATACATGTTGCAAATCAATGAAAATTGACCGCCTGCCGCGCGCCTTCCTGGTTTTTGTGCACGATGTTTTCGCTGCGGCCATGGCTTGGGTATTGGCTTACCTGCTGCGGTTCAATTTCTCCCTGCCGGACTATGCTGACAGTGCAATTCTGCATACCTTGCCCTGGGTGCTGTTGCTGCAATCGGCTATCTTTCTTAAATTTGGCCTGTATCGAGGCATCTGGCGCTTCGCCAGCATCCCTGATCTCAAGCGCATTCTCACGGCAGTTGGCGTAGCCGCGCTGGCAGTGGCGGCGCTGTTGCCGTTTTTGCGCCAGTCCTACGTGGTGCCGCGCTCGGTACTGCTGCTGGACCCTATCCTGCTGCTTCTGATGATGGGCGGCAGCCGTTTTCTTTATCGCGCCTGGAAGGAGCATCACCTCTACGGCCCCAGACAGTTGCAAGGTGAGCCCGTGCTGGTGATGGGAGCCGGCAACACCGCAGTATCCCTGCTCAAGGAAATGGAGCGCAGCCGTGACTGGCGCGTGGTCGGGTTGCTTGACGATAGCAGCGGCATGCATGGGCGCCACATTTATGGCGTAAAAGTGCTGGGTAGCCTGAGTGAAGCGCCGATATATGCTGCCAGAATGGGGATATCCCATGTCATCCTGGCCATGCCCTCGGTGTCCCATTCTGTGCGGCGGCGCGCCATCGATATTGCCGAGCAGGCGGGATTGGCGGTGCTGACGGTGCCCTCGTTCGACGATCTCGCCAGCGGCAAGGTCAGCGTATCGCAGGTGCGCAGGGTGGAAGTAGAGGATTTGCTGGGGCGAGATCCGGTGCAACTGGATGATGCCGGGCTGCACAGCCTCATCAGCAACCGAGTGGTGCTAGTGACCGGGGCAGGCGGATCGATCGGCTCAGAACTGTGCCGGCA
>DAOMFG010000121.1:0-5802 GCA_035429685.1 Methylophilaceae bacterium
TCTCATGACACAGCCGTCTTCCCGTCCTTTTCTCGGCTTCGGCCTAGGCCTGCGGCGTCAGCATTACGCCACCATTGTCGAGGAAAAGCCAGCGGTGGACTGGTTCGAGATCATCAGCGAAAACTATATGGTGGAAGGCGGAAAGCCGCTTTACTACCTGGACAGAATACGTGCCGATTACCCGATGGTGATGCATGGCGTGTCGCTTTCCATCGGCAGCACCGACCCGCTTAATACCCGCTATCTCGCTGACCTCAAGAAACTGGCCGGCCGCGTGCAGCCGTCCTGGATTTCCGACCACCTGTGCTGGACCGGGGTCAACGGCCTCAATACGCACGACCTGTTGCCGCTGCCTTATACCGAGGAAGCGCTGCGCCATGTGGTAGCGCGGGTCCAGCAAGTGCAGGAGTTTCTGGGCCGCCGCATCCTGATCGAGAACCCCTCCAGCTACGTGGCGTTCAGCGACTCGCCCATTCCGGAATGGGAATTCCTGGCGGCGCTGGCCGCGCAGGCCGACTGCCTGATCCTGCTGGACATCAACAATGTGTATGTCAGTGCCTTCAACCACGGCTTCGACGCGCAGCGCTACATCGACCACATCCCGACGCAGCGGGTATTCCAGTTCCACCTGGCGGGCCACTTGAATCGCGGCGACTACATCATCGACACCCATGACCACCCGGTGATCGACCCGGTGTGGGAACTCTACCGCTACGCGGTGGCGCGCTTCGGCGCGGTGTCCACCATGATCGAGCGCGATGACGACATCCCGCCGCTGGCGGATTTGCTGGATGAACTGTCCATCGCCCGCCGCATTGCCGAACCGATTTTGCTGGAACGCGCCGCATGAAGGCCGCGCTGACCGAAGCGCAAATGCGCTTCCAGGACTACCTGGTGAATCCGACGCACAACCTGGATGACCTGATTGCCGATGGCGGCGGGGCATTGCGGGAAACCAGGCTGGGTATTTATACCAACGCCTACCGGATGCGCATGGTAGAGGCCGCCACCGCCGATTACGCCCAATTGAGGAATTATCTGGGCGATGACGCTTTCGAGGCGCTGATCCATGCCTATCTGCGCGAAAACCCATCGCGCCACTACACCCTGCGCTGGTTCGGTGAAGGGCTGAGTGAATTTCTTAAAACCACCGAGCCTTATGCGACCCACCTGGACCTGCACGAAATGGCGGTGTTCGAGTGGGCGCTGTGCGGCGCTTTCGACGCTGCCGATGCACAGCCGCTGCAACTGGCGGATTTGGCTGGGCTGACACCGGAAAGCTGGGTTGCCCTGCATCCGGATTTTCATCCCTCGCTCCGACGCATCGCGCTGCGCGGCAATCTGCCGGATATCTGGGAGGCGCTCAACGAGGGGCGCGAGCCGCCGCCGCTTCAATTCTGTGAGGAACCCTTGCGTTGGCTGGTGTGGCGCCAGGATTTGCGGCTGATGTTCCGCCCTCTGGAGGCGGATGAGCACCAGTGCCTGCAATGGTTTCTGGATGGCGCCGATGTCGGCGGCGTTTGCGAACGGCTGGCCGGCAGTATGACTGCCGAGCAAATCCCGTCCCATATCGCCGGTCTGCTGGGGCGCTGGGTGTCCGACGCATTGCTGGTCGATGGCCCGCTGGAAGCAACGCCATGACCAGAGTACCCGTTTTTTCAACCACCAATCCAAAGGGGATTCACATGAACAAAACCGATCAAATCGCACGTGCCACCCTGGCCAGCCTGATCACACTGGGACTGGCCGCCGCTGCCACCCCGGTACTGGCTGCCAAGGGCGATTTCGAAAAATGCGCCGGCATCGTCAAGGCCGGCAAGAACGACTGCGCCACCAGCACCAATTCCTGTGCCGGCACCGCCACCAAGGACGGCGACAAGGAAGCCTGGGTGTATGTGCCCAAGGGTACCTGCAGCAAGATCGTGGGTGGTACCATTCTCGCCGACGCCAAGAAGAAGTAATGTCCGCGGACGACCTCTCTACCATCCCGGTGCGCGTGGGCATCGGCCTGCGTGCACCGCATATCCGCGAGTTTCTCGACACTCTGCCGGATGTAGGCTGGGTAGAAGTCCACAGTGAAAACTATTTCGGCGACGGCGGCCAGCCGCTCGCCCTGCTGGAACAGGTGCGCCAACATTATCCGGTCAGTCTGCACGGTGTCGGCCTGTCGCTGGGATCCAGCGATGAACTGAACACGGAGCATCTGCGTCGCCTCAAGCGCCTGGTCGACCACATCACCCCCGGTTTCGTTTCCGATCACATCAGCTGGTCATCGGTGGGTGGGCGCTATTTCAACGACCTGCTGCCCATCCCCTACACCGAGGAGTCGCTGAACCTGGTGTGCCGCCACGTCGAGCAGACACAGGACTACCTCGGCCGCCGCATCCTGGCGGAAAACGCCTCCAGCTACCTGCAATTCAGCCACTCCACCATTCCGGAATGGGAGTTCGTGGAGCAGGTGGCGAACCGCACCGGCTGCGGCATCCTGCTCGACATCAATAATGTTTATGTCAGCGCCAGCAACCATGGCTTCGATGCCAGTGCTTACCTGCGCGCCATCCCCAAGGAAATGGTGCAGGAGTTCCATCTGGCTGGCTATACCGACACCGGCAGCCTGTTGCTCGATACCCACGGTGCTCCGGTATTCGATGCGGTGTGGGTGCTGTACGGCGACGCGTTGGCGCGTTTCGGCGCTATCCCGACCTTGATCGAATGGGATACCGATATTCCGGAACTGGCGGTGCTGCTGGACGAGGCAGGCAAGGCCGCGCACATGATGGAGGCGGAGCGTGCCCTCGCTGCGTGAAGTGCAGGAGCGCTTCCGCGATGCGGTGTTCGAGGCTCCACACGGCACACCGGATTTCATTGTCCCCGGCAGGTTGACTGCCGAGTGGCGCATGGCCGCCTATCGCGGCAGCGTGTTCGGCAACCTGCGCTCCGCTCTGCGCGGGGTTTACCCCGTCACCGACCGCCTGGTGGGGGAAGAATTCTTCGATTTCGCTGCGGATCGCTTCATCCGGGACACGCTCTCGCCCAGCGGTGACGTGCACCAGTTCGGCCGCGAATTCGCCGAATTCCTGCGCGCTTTCCCGTCCGCCGCCAGCCTGCCCTACCTGCCGGACGTGGCACGCCTGGAATGGCTGATGCACGAAATTCATTACGTGGCCGAACTGGCACCGCTGGACCTCGCCGCTCTGGCTGCGCTGCTGGCGGAAGACCACGGCGACCTTGGCTTCAGCCTCAACCCGGCCTGCCGGCTGTTGGCTTCGCCCTACCCGATAGACCTTATCTGGCAAGCCAACCAGTCGGAAATCGCGGAGCCGGAACAGATCGATCTCGATAGCGGCACGGCGCGCCTGCTGGTACGCCGCCGTGCCGGCGCGCTGGAAACGCAGCGCCTGGATGCAGGCAGCTATGCCTTGCTGGAACAACTGCACGCCGGCGCACTGTTTTCCATGGCTTTGCAGGCCGCGCTGGCGGTGCAAGCCGATTTCGACGCGGCGTCCTTTCTGTTGCAGCAAGTGCAACTGGGGACACTAGTCGCTTTTCACCAATCTGAAAGGGAGGGCTGAGCCATGCTGGAAAAACTGAAAAACCTGCTGCTTACCCTGCGCTGCTGGATTGTCGCCGCCAGCCCGCTGGCCGACCTGGCGCTGCGTCTGTGGGTGGCCAATGTGTTCTGGAAATCCGGCCTGACCAAGATCGCAAGCTGGGATTCCACCGTGGCGTTGTTCGAGAACGAGTATGCGGTGCCGTTGCTGCCGCCGGAAATCGCTGCCTATATGGGTACCGCCACCGAACTCAGCATGCCGGTGCTGCTGGTACTCGGGCTGGGTACGCGCTTTGGCGCCTTCGTACTATTCGTGTTCAATATCATTGCCGTAGTATCCTATCCCGATCTTTCCGAGGCTGGCCGATACAACCACGTGCAATGGGGTTTGATGATCCTGATCATCTTCGCTCACGGTCCCGGCAAACTGTCCCTGGATTACTGGCTGTCATGCAGATTTCTCAGGGTGGAATAATTTCTGGCCTCTATCAAATAGCCGATGTTTGACTATAATTGGCGGGATTGAATAACGTCAAAGAGACGCGCCATGAAAGCCCAATTCCAAATGCAGCGGCAACCCAGCCAGTTCGAGATCCAGTCGCTGCTCAACCTGTTCAACGCCGGCCGTCTGGTGCAGTCTGAAGAGACTGCCAGAGCACTGCTCAAGTCCTATCCCGGCGCGTTTATCCTGCACAATGTGCTGGGGGTCTCGCTGGAAGGGCAGCGCAAGTTTGAGGAGGCTGCCGCGGTTTACCGCAAGGCGCTGGAAATCGAGCCGAAGATTGCCGAAATCCATTTCAATCTCGGTGTGGTGCTGGGCAATCTGGGCCGGACGGAGGAGGCCGTCACCAGCTACCGCAAGGCGATTTCCCTCAAGCCCGATCTGACGGTAGCCTACTTCAATCTCGGCGTCATCCTGCAGGAGCAGGGCAAGTTCGAGGAAGCCGTCACCTGCTACCGCAAGGCGGTCGCCCAGCAGCCGGGCTTCTACGAGGCCTACGGCAACCTCGGCGTGGTGCTGCAAAAGCAGGGCAGGCTGGAAGATGCTGTGGTCAATTACCGCAAGGCGCTCGCGATCAGTCCGGACCCTCTGGGCTACTTCAATCTGGGGACGGCGCTGCGCGACCAGGGCAAGCATGAGGAAGCGGCGCAATCCTACCTCAAGGCGCTGGAGATGAACCCCAACTACGCCGACGCGCACAATAATCTGGGCGAAATCTTCCGCGACCGCGGCAACATGGACGAGGCCATCAAGTGCTACCTCAACGCCATGGCGATCAACCCGGACCATCCCAACGCCAACTACAACATGGGCGAATTCCACAGCCTCGCCCAGCGTTACGAGGAAGCCATCCCTTATTTCGAGCGCTCGCGTTTCCAGGACTACCAGGAGCGCGCCATGGAATGCCTGTACAAGATCGAGCGCTACGACGAATTCCGTGAAAAGCTGAAGGCCATGGTGCATTCCGGTAAAAAGTCGATGATGCTTGCCACGTTATCCACGCACCATGCCATCAACTTCGGCGTACCGGACGAATACAATTTCTGCCCGGATCCGATGCGCTTTGCCTGGCACACCAGCATCCCCGAGCTGGCGGCGCCGGATAGCCAGTTGCTGCAAGAGGTGCTGGAAACCATAGACCGTACCCCGATCGCCGCACGCATGCAGGGCCGGCTTTATTCGGGCATGCAGTCGGCCGGCAATCTGCTCAAGCGGCCGGAGCCAGCTTTTCAGCAGCTGGCGGCACTGGTCAAACAGAAAATCGTTGAATACCGCGAGCATTTTGCCAACGAGAACTGCGAACTCATCAAGTCCTTCCCCAAGGAAATCGATTTCAGCAGCTCCTGGTACCTGAAGATGAAAAAGGGCGGTAACCTCGGTTCGCACATCCACGAAGAAGGCTGGATCAGCGGCTGCGTTTACCTCAAGCTGCCGAAGCAGAAGCTGCATGTCACGGACGCCGGTTTTGAATATGGCACCGATGGCGACAAATACCCGCGCAAGCACGACAATTTCCCGTCGCATGTCGTGGTGCAGGAAGTGGGCGATATTGTGCTGTTTCCTTCGTCGCTGTTCCACCGCACCATTCCGTTCCTCTCGGACGAGGATCGGGTGTGTGTCGCCTTTGATCTGAAGCCCGCCGTCTGATTCCGGGCGCTCCGTGGATGCTATTGCCCGGGGACGTCCAAGCCGCTGGCCCACCGGTAGCGGCGGGCCATTTCGCGCAGCAGGGACATGGCAACCCCGGGTT
>DAOMFG010000122.1:0-5680 GCA_035429685.1 Methylophilaceae bacterium
CTCGTAGCCGAGTTCCCCCAAGCGGTCCATCAGCAGAGGGCTTTTCTGCGCGTACAGGAAGCTCGACCAGTACGATCCATACAGGCCGTAGAACATGCCGAACAAGCCTTCGCGCGTGCCGTTGCCGCTGGAGTAGTGGTGCTTTAAATGCTTTCCGCGTTTTGCCAGGCGCCAGGTGTTCGGCATGATTTCCGGCGTCAGGCGGTCCCAGCGCAGCGATTCGGCCACCAGCATCACGATGTTGGGCGGCTTGACGACCATCTCGTACGCCACCGGCTGCAAGGGATAATTGAGGCGCGTGGCATCCAGCGTTACGCTCAACTTGTTCTGGCGTTGCGGGTTGACGCCGAATTTGGACGCCACGCCGCGGAAAGTCGTCCGCCCGTAGAATGGATAGACCCGCGAAGTGTCCAGAATCGCGCCATCGTTTCTGATGTCGCTCACGCCATAGATCACGCGCTCGCCCACCATGGCCAGCACCAGCAATGCCAGCACCAGACGCCAGCGTAGGAAAGACCGGCGTTTCGAGGCGAACCAGGTGCCGGCCTTCCATAGCGCGGCCTGAACCAGAGCGTGGCCAAGCGCGATGAGGGCAATGGACACATAGGTGTCGTTGCCGCCGCCCAGCGAAGCGATCCCGCCGGGAGTGGTGAGCAGGTTCACCACGAAGCCGTTGAAATGGAAGCTGTACAGGTCGTAGATGACACTGTCGGAGCGGATGAACAAGATGCACAGGCTGGTGCCGAGGATAGCGGCCGCGGCCGTCAGCATGCGTCGCGCCGGCCAGAACCTTGCCAGCAGCACGGCCGGCAACAGACCCGGCAGCAGATAGAGCAGACTGTAGTTGGCCCAGGCGAGCACATGGAAAAGCAGCGGCAGGCTGAACGCGATTTCCGGATTGGCCATGCGGAAATAGGCCCAGGTCACGGTCAGCATGTGCAGCCAACTGAGCAAGGCGAAATTTTTCAAAGCGGCGGTTAGGTGAGTGCGCATCAAATCATCCTGGCGGGGTATCCCTGCGTTGCGGCCGGTAGTTTATCCCAAAACTGATGGACGCGATGAATCCATCCGTGCCGGCGCAGGTGTGATGGGTCTTGGCATCAGCTATAATTCTGCCCGACTTCCACTGTATTCAACCGTGGCACGGACGTCGGCGTCCGTGCGCATCTTTCCTAAAAAGGCAGGCACATGGCTTTCGCGAACCAGGCAAATACCACCCGAAACGGCATCGACTGGGCCGGGATCGGCTGGCTCTACCTTTTCTTCTGGTATTTTTCCGGACTCAACCACGTGCTGCTGCAGTTCACCGGTACTACTATTTTCTTTGGCTTCCGCCAGTCCGTGTTCATGAGCCTGCTCTGGCTGGTGCCGGTGCTGCTGTTCCCGCACAGGACCAGGGCGATTTCGGCGGTGATCGGGGTGGTGCTATGGTTCTTTTCCCTGTTCAGCCTGGGCTATTTCTGCATCTACGGCCAGGAGTTCTCGCAAAGCGTCATTTTCATCATCTTCGAGTCCAACCAGGCGGAATCCAGCGAGTATGTGGCGCAGTATTTCAGCTGGTGGATGATCCCGGCATTGCTGGTTTACAGCGCCGTCGCCGTGTATCTGTGGAAGCGCATACGCCCGGTATTCCTCCCGCGCGGACTGGCTTGGGCGATCAGCCTGCTGATCCTGTTTTTTCTGTTTGGCTATCCGCTATACAGGCAGGCAATCGTCAAGCAGGCTCCGGCCGAAAGAGTGCGGGAGCAAATGGAAGACCGCATGGAACCGGCGGTGCCCTGGCAGATGGTGATCGGCTATCTGCACTACCGCGAGCAGTTGGGCAACATGCAGGATTTGCTGCTGACCAACGCCAAGGTCCCCCCTATTGCCAACCTGGTTGATGCGAACACCGGGCAACCGGCGACGCTGGTGCTGGTGATCGGTGAATCCACCAACCGGCAGCACATGAGTCTGTACGGCCACCCGCGTCCGACCACGCCAAAGCTGGATGCCATGCGCGACCAGTTGCTGGTGTTCAACAACGTATTCTCGCCGCGCCCTTACACCATCGAAACCCTGCAGCAGGTGCTGACCTTCGCCGACCAGAAAAATCCCGACTGGTACCTCACGCGGCCGTCGATCATGAACATGATGAAGCAGGCAGGCTACCAGACCTACTGGATTACCAACCAGCAGACCATGACCAAGCGCAACACCATGCTGACCACCTTTTCCAAGCAGACCGACAAGCAGTTCTATCTGAACAACAGCCGCGCGCAGAATTCCCGTCAGTACGATGACGACGTGCTGGAACCCTTCCAGCAAATCCTCCGCGAACCCGCGCCGCGCAAGTTCATTGTCGTGCATCTGCTCGGCACCCACATGAAATACGAGTATCGCTACCCGCCCGAGTATGAGCGTTTTACCAATCGCGATGGCGTGCCACAGGCGCTGACGGACGAGCAGGCGGCGATCTACAATACCTACGACAACGCCGTGCTATTTAACGATCACGTGGTCTCCAGCCTGATTGAGGATCTGGCCGCGACAAAGTCGAAGGCGCTGCTGGTGTATTTCTCCGACCATGGCGAGGACGTGTTCGATTCTGCCGGACACAAGATGCTGGGCCGCAACGAGGGCGCTCCGACCGTGCCTATGTACGCGATACCCTTCATCGTCTGGGGTTCCGACGCCTGGCGAGCCACGCATCCGATGAACTTCGGCCGGGAAGTGCTCGAACGCCGTTACAGCACCTCCGACTTTATCTACACCTGGGCTGACTTTGCGGGGATGCGTTTCGACGACTTCGATTCCAGCAAGAGCCTGATCGGCAAGGGTTTCAAGGAACAGCCGCTGTGGGTGGGCGACCCTTATGGAAAGGTGCCGCTGGTAGACCTGAGATCGTTGATGCCGAAAACCCAGGTCGCCAAGCCGGGTAAAAAAATGACGCATGAAGCTGGCGGAACTGTCCGCCAGTCTGATTAAACGCGGCTATCCCGGCGCGCCAGATTGTCGGTCAGCACCTGGTTGCAATCGCGTACCCCTACTGGACTTCCTGCCAGGGTGCCGTCACGTGCCTTGAGGTCACCCATGGCGGCTTCGATGGCCGATTGGGCAGCGAACAGGCAGGGGGTGCTGTAGATGGCCAGCGATACACCGGCCTCGTGTAGTTCGCCTTGGGTGTAGACCGGAGACTTGCCGCCGGCGATCTGGTTGAAACAGAAAGGACGGCCGACTTCTTTCGACAGTTGGCGCACGACATCCAGGTTGGGCAGGCCGTCGATCAGTACGGCATCCGCCCCGGCCTCGGCGAAGGCCTTCACGCGCCTGACCATATCGTCAGGGTCGCTGGTGTCGGTGCGCGCGATCACCACCAAATCGCGGCGGGTGGCGAGCACGGCGCGCAGCTTGGCCAGGTACTCGTCAAGCTCCATGATCTGCTTGCCTTCGAAGTGCCCGCAGCGGCGCGGGCGCTTCTGGTCCTCGAGCACCACCCCGGACGCGCCGATGGCTTCCAGTACCGACACCACGTGGCAGGCCACCTCCGGGTCGCAGTAGCCGTCGTCGATGTCGACCAGCAGGTTATGGCCCGGCAGCACCGTGCGCAGCCGCTGCACGAAGGCGACGATGTCGGTCCAGGTGATGAAGCCGATGTCCGGCAAGCCATAATGGCTGGCGGCGAAGCCGAAGCCGCTGACGAACAGGCTGTCGAAATGGCGTCCCGCGAGCGAAGCGGAAAACACGTCATAGACCCCGATGAACGGCAGGATGCGCGGGTTGTTGGCGATGGTCTGGCGCAGGCGGGCGCCGGCGGAAATGTTGGTGTGGGATTGTTCCAGGCTCATGCGCTGGCCTCCTCGATCAGGTCAAGTATGCTCGCCATGGAGGCGAGGCGGTCGGGGTCGAAACCGCGGGCGGCGAAGTCTATACCGTAGGTATTCTCCAGATAAAGCACGATCTGCACGACGGCCAGCGAGTCGATGAGGCCGGTAGCGACCAGACTGTCACTCTCGCCAACGCTCTCCACCGGCTTGCCCGGCTTCTGGATAGTGCGCAGGAACTGGATCAGGTGTTGCAGTGTTTGCTGGCGGTCGCCGCTCATCACTTCGCCCCCTCTGCCAGGATACGCGTCAGATCCAGCGCCGGCAGATCGGTGCAGACGGCCTTCACCGCGTCGCGGTTGATCTTGCCGCGCGAGGTGCGCGGGATTTCCTCGACCACCCACCAGCGCACCGGCATCTTCGGTTCGGCGAGATGTTCCTTCATCCACTGGTGCAGTGCGCGGAAAGTGCCATCGTCCTGTCTGGCCATGACCACCGCCATGCCCACCACTTGGCCATAGATAGCGTCGTCCAGCGCGAAGGTGCAGACGTCGCTGGCGTGCTCGAAGCGTTCCACCACCGCATCGACGTCGGCCGGGTAGATCTTCATGCCGCCCTTGTTGATTTCATCGCGCTCGCGGCCGCGCAGCACCAGCCGGCCCCGCGGGTCGATCAGGCCAATGTCTCCGGTCAGGAACCAGCCGTCCACTACCGCCTGTTCGGTGAGGTCGTCGCGCTGGAAATAACCTTTCATCAGTGCCGGCGTGTTGAGCCAGACGAAGCCGGATTCTCCGGGGGTACATTCGTCATCGGCGCTCAAGGGGCGGGAGGTATCGGAGGTGCGCAACACCTTGATGACCGCGCCCCAGCCTTGGCCGATCAGCCCGTCTTCCGCCGGACAGTCCGCCTCGCTCAGTCCAGCCACCCAACTGCCGGTTTCGGTAATGCCGTAGGCGTTACAGACCTGGCGTGTACCGCTCCAACGGCGAATGTCTTCCCAGACCCCGGCCGACAGCGGTGCCGATCCGCAGTGTATGCGTTGCAGGGTGCCTGCCTGGGGCGGTTTGGAAATCTTGAGCGCCAGCTTCCACACCGCCGGCACGGACGACATGAAGGTGATGCGATGCTCGTCCAGCAGAGCCCCCAGGCGCATGATGATGTCCGGGCGGAACGGCGGGGTGATAAATAGGTCCTGTCCCGACAGCCAGGGGAACAGACAGTTGCAGATCAGCCCATGGCCGAAGTGCGTTGGCAGCAGGCACAACGTTCTGGCAAAGGCGTCTGTGCCGAGGGCCTCGCGCAGGGTGATCCAGCGTGCGCGCAGCGAGCGATGGGTATGCACTACACCCTTGGGGGCGCCGGTGGAGCCGGAGGTGAACAGGATGAGGGCGTCGTCATCCAGCCGGCTTAAGCCCACCGCTGCCTGCTGATCTCCGGTGTCGGTGGTATTGACCACGCCGACACCGGCTTCGTCGAGGGCTTGAATGACGTGGGCATCCGTCGCGTCGTCCACTACGGCCAGGCGCGGCTTGGCCGCTGCGACCAGGGTTTGTACCTCGAACGGCGTGAGGCGTGCATCGATCGGCACGGCACAGGCGCCGAGACGCCAGATGGCGAGCAGCTCGGCAAAGAACTCCAGACGGTTGCCGAAGGGCAGGAATACCCGGTCGCCCCTGGCCAGCCCTTGTGCCTGGAAACGTGCGATGCGAAGCGCCACCTGACGGCCGATTTCCTGGCGTTCCCAGTGCCGGCCGCTGACCGGCTCGGCAAGATTTCCAACACTCAAATCAACGAACATATCTCAATATACCCTTACTCATGCCAGACCAAAAAGGCCCAAAAAGAAATTCACTCTGGACAGGAAAGGCGCATCGCTC
>DAOMFG010000123.1:0-5397 GCA_035429685.1 Methylophilaceae bacterium
ACCCCGCGTGGAGAGTACCATCGCCATTCTGCGTGGCCTGCAGGAGAAATACAAACTGCACCACGGCGTGGACATCACCGACCCCGCCATCGTGGCTGCGGCCGAGTTGTCGCACCGCTATATCACCGACCGCTTTTTGCCGGACAAGGCGATCGACCTGATCGACGAGGCGGCTTCGCGCATCAAGATGGAAATCGATTCCAAGCCGGAATCCATGGACAAGCTCGACCGTCGCCTGATTCAGCTCAAGATCGAGCGCGAGGCGGTACGCAAGGAAAAGGATGAAGGTTCGCAAAAGCGCTTTGCCCTGATCGAAGACGAGATCGAAACCTTGTCGCGCGAATACGCCGATCTGGAAGAAATCTGGAAAGCCGAAAAGGCGCAGGTGCAGGGTTCCGTCCACATCAAGGAGGAGATCGACCGCCTCAAGGCGCACATGGCCGAGCTGCAACGCACCGGCCAGTACGACAAGATGGCCGAAATCCAGTACGGCACGCTGCCACAACTGGAAGCGCAACTGAAGCAGGCCGAGGCTGCCGCCGGCGCGGAGCAGAAACACAAGCTGTTGCGTACCCAGGTTGGTGCCGAGGAAATCGCCGAGGTGGTGTCGCGCGCCACCGGCATCCCGGTGTCCAAGATGATGCAAGGCGAGCGCGACAAGCTGCTGCACATGGAAGGCAAGCTGCACGAACGCGTGGTGGGGCAGGACGAGGCGGTGCGTTTGGTGGCTGACGCCATCCGCCGTTCGCGCTCCGGTTTGAGCGACCCCAACCGGCCCTACGGCTCCTTCCTGTTCCTTGGCCCTACCGGCGTGGGCAAGACCGAACTGTGCAAGGCGTTGGCCAATTTCATGTTCGACTCCGAGGAACACCTGATCCGCATCGACATGAGCGAGTTCATGGAGAAGCATTCGGTGGCACGCCTGATCGGCGCGCCACCCGGCTACGTCGGCTATGAGGAAGGCGGCTACCTGACCGAGGCGGTGCGCAGGAAACCTTATAGCGTCATCCTGCTGGACGAGGTGGAAAAGGCGCACCCGGACGTGTTCAACGTGCTGCTGCAAGTGCTGGACGATGGACGCATGACCGACGGCCAGGGGCGTACCGTGGACTTCAAGAACACCGTCATCATCATGACCTCCAACCTCGGCAGCCAGATGATCCAGCAGATGGCCGGCGACGACTACCAAGTGATCAAGCTGGCGGTGATGGGCGAGGTCAAGAGCTACTTCCGCCCGGAATTCATCAACCGCATCGACGAGGTCGTGGTGTTCCATGCATTGGGCGAAGCGCAGGTGAAGTCGATCGCCGGTATCCAGTTGCAGAACCTGGCCAAACGCCTCAAGGCGATGGAAATGGAATTGGTGGTGACCGAGGCCGCCCTGGCCGAAATCGCCAACACCGGCTTCGACCCGGTCTACGGCGCGCGACCGCTCAAACGCGCCATCCAGGGAGAGATCGAGAATCCGCTGGCCAAGGAAATCCTGGCCGGGCATTTCGCCGCCAAGGATACGATCAAGGTGGATTTCAGGGGCGGGCGCATGGTCTTCGCAAAGGGGTAACCAGCCTTTATCCCTTGTTTTCCCGACATGGAGGTGCGGTGCTATATTGTGCCGTATCTCCCCGCCGGGGCAAGGGCTGTCTGGAACTGCGCCAGTCCGGGGGTGTCTCTATCAGGCAATCCGAGAGATAAGGGGGACGCCATGCAATTTCTGATCGCCGTCATGCTGCTGCCGCTATTGCTCATCGGTTGCGCGGCCAATGGGACACAGCCGCCCAAAATTGAACGCATTTCGGCCGAGGATCTGGAGAGACTGATGCCCAGATCCATCCCCAATCTGACCCTGGAGCAGATCGTCGAGATGTCGCAGCGGGGCGTGGCGCCCGATGAAATCATTGCGAAAATCCGTGAAAGCCAATCAGGGTATGCACTCATCCCCTCGCAAGTGATCGTGCTTGCCGGCAGGGGGGTTTCGCCCAAGGTGCTGGACTATATTCATGCGGCGCATGAGGAGGCGCTGCGTGACGCTTGCGCCGACGAGATCAACCGCCGTGATCAGGTATGCCGTGACAAGCTGGACGTCGCGGAGCAGCAGTTGATGTGGTCTTCCCCCTGTTGGGGGCCTTACTGGGGCCCTTACTGGGCTCCTTATCCTCCTGGCTATTATCGCTACTGGCCTCGTCCATATTGACCCACGTGCTTTGTGCGGGAGTTCCGACAGCCATTACAAGACTTAAATATCCTTTTATCGTCAGATGGTTATGTTGTCATCAATTTTCTTTTATGCTAATTTTCGGCAACTGCGGCAAGTTGTCGCAGTTTTGTAACAACAAGACTGATAAGCAAAACAGCAGTGCACCGTATGAGGAGCGATGGTGGCATCGGTTGTGGACTACAAGATTGTCGCCAGGCCAAACTGTTCCCTGACGCCGTCAGGTCGGGTCGGTGTGGTTGCTATACTCGCTATTTTTTCTCTTACAGTAGCCATTGGTTTTGGCTTGGCCGGCGCATGGATGGTTTTTCCATTTGCCGGGCTTGAGTTGCTGGCCTTGGCTTACGCTTTCTATTACATCAACTGTCATGCAGGGGATTACGAAAGCATCACCATAGACGGCGACCGAATAGCAATCGAGCAGCATAGTTATAAAAAATCGAATCAGGTGGTATTCCATCGCTACTGGGCGCAGGTGTTATTACGCGAAGCTCCGGGCGGTGAGCAGAGTTTGTGGCTCCGTTCGCACGGCAGGGAAGTGGAAGTCGGACGATACATGAGTAACGATCAACGTCTGGCGCTTGCCGAACAATTACAAAAGCGGACTGGTGCAATTTACCAACGGTGAAGATATTTTGGGAGTGAGAATGGCATTGCAACTTATAAAAAAGGCCGGATTGGGCCTGATGTTCGCGCTGTGGTCTCTGGCTGCGTACGCCGAATATTCATGGAACTTCCCCAAGCCCGTCACGCCGATGGCGGAGGATACCCTGCACGTACACAACAAGTTCATGGTCATCATCATGGTGATTTTTGTTGTAGTGCTGGGCATCATGATCTACTCGATCATCAACCACCGCAAAAGCAAGGGTCACCAGCCCGCGAACTTTACCGGGCCGAGTACCAAGGCACAGGTGTTCTGGACCCTGGTGCCATTTGCCATCCTGCTCTACATTGACTTCATCCTGATGGGCATCCCGGCCTACCACAGCGTGGTGCTGATGGAAGACACCAAGAACGGTGCCGACATGGTGCTCAAGGTGACCGGTATGCAGTGGCGCTGGCAGTATGAATACATGGACGGCGATGCCAAGGGCATCAAGTTCGTCAGCAACCTGACCACCCCAGAGAACCAGATCAAGAACGAGGCGGAGAAGGACAAGAACTACCTGCTGGAAGTGGACAACGAGGTGGTGCTGCCGGTTAAAAAGAAGGTACGCATCCTGCTCACTTCCAACGACGTGATTCATACCTGGTGGGTGCCGCAGTTTGGTTCGGCACGCGACGCCATTCCCGGCTTCCTGCGCGAAACCTGGGTCAAGATCGAGGAACCCGGTACCTACCGCGGGCAGTGCAAGGAGCTATGCGGCAAGGGGCATGGTTTCATGCCGGTGGTGGTCAAGGCCGTTCCCGAAGAGGAATATAAAACCTGGATCGCCGCCAAGAAGACCGAGCTGGAAGCGGCATCCGCTGGCGCCGACAAGGATTGGAGCAAGGACGACCTGATCGCGCACGGCAAAGAGGTGTACGAGAAGAATTGCGCGGTTTGTCACCAGGCCAATGGGGAGGGTATGCCGCCGGCATTCCCGGCGCTGGCCGGTAGCAAGGTTATCAACGGGCCGATTTTTGACAATGACGGCAAGCTGATGGTAGATAGCCATCTGGACCGGGTGTTCAATGGCAAAAACGTAATGCCTGCATGGAAGGGCGTGCTCAACGACGTGGATATTGCAGCGGTCGTGACTTTCGAGCGCAATGCTTTCGGCAACAAAATGGACGACGCGGTGCAACCGGCCCAAGTCAAAGCCCTACGCTAGATCGAGTTATAGAGGAGATTGAGCATGTCAACAGCAACCGCGGCACATCACGACGACCACCATGACCATCCGTATGGAATCATGCGCTGGTTAACCACCACCAACCACAAGGACATCGGCACGATGTACCTGACCTTCTCGCTGATCATGTTTCTGGTTGGCGGGATCATGATCCTGGCAGTGCGTGCCGAGTTGTTCCAGCCTGGCCTGCAATTGCTGAAGCCGGAGTTTTTCAACCAGTTGATCGGGGTGCACGCGCTGGTGATGATTTTCGCGGCACTGATGCCTGCGGCCACCGGATTTGCTAACTGGATGCTGCCGCTGCAGATCGGTGCCCCAGACATGGCGCTGCCGCGTCTCAATAACTGGGGATTCTGGCTGTTGCCGCCGGCCGCGATCCTGCTCACGCTGCCATTCACGCTAGCCTTGTTCGGGATTGGCGACGGTGCGATTGCCACCGGCTGGACGTTCTACGCGCCGCTGTCGGTACAGGGCGGTATCGGTGTAGACTTCGCCATCTTTGCCGTGCACCTGCTGGGGATTTCTTCGGTGATGGGTTCCATCAACATCATCGTCACCATCTTCAACATGCGCGCGCCAGGCATGACGTTGATGAAGCTGCCGCTGTTCGCCTGGGGCTGGCTGATCACCGCCTTCCTGCTGATCGCCACCATCCCGGTACTGGCCGGCGCGGTGACCATGCTGCTGACAGACCGCCATTTCGGCACCCACTTCTTCAATGCCGCCGGTGGTGGCGATCCCATTCTGTTCCAGCATCTGTTCTGGTTCTTCGGGCACCCAGAGGTGTACATTCTGCTGCTGCCGGTGTGGGGGCTGATTCCGCATATTCTATCCACCTTCACGCGCAAGCCGACCTATGGCTACAAGGCGCAGGTGTACTCGTTCTGGGCCATTGGCATCCTGTCGGTGGTGGTGTGGGCGCACCATTTCTTCACCGTGGGCCTGCCGGTGCCGGCGCTGCTGTACTTCATGTACAGCACTATGTCGATTTCGCTGCCGCTGGCGGTGCTGTTCTTCTGCTGGATTGCCACTATGTGGAAGGGCTCGATGAGCTTCGAAACCCCAATGCTGTTCGCTACCGGATGGATTGTTCTGTTCGGCATCGGCGGCCTGACCGGTCTCGTGCTGGCGGATGTGGCGGCGGATGCGCAGTATCACCACTCGTACTTTGTAGTGGCACATTTCCACTACACGCTGTTCGCCGGCGGCATCATGGGCATCATGGCCGGCGTGTATTACTGGCTGCCCAAGATGACCGGCCACATGTATAGCGAAACCTTGGGCAAATTGCATTTCTGGCTGACCGCGATTGCTTTCAACCTGACCTTTATCCCGCAATTCTTCCTG
>DAOMFG010000124.1:0-5265 GCA_035429685.1 Methylophilaceae bacterium
GCCATGGCCGCATGACTCTACTTCTGACCCCAGTTAAAAATGGGGGGATTACCCACGTACATCACGCCGGTCACTGCCTCCAGGATTGTCAGGTAGCGGGAAAAGATCGCCATGGGAGTAATGTCACCGAAACCCGCGGTCGTGAGCACGGTGAAGCTGAAAAAGATCAGTTCCGATGTCATGTCGAGAACTTTTGGCACGCCTTGGTACGTATAGGCGCCAGGGTAGAAGTATTGCAGCACGCCGTACAGGAATGCCCACAGTATCGCAATCATGATGTATGCGGCAGCAGCGCCATACAGTTTGTCCGCGGTCATGATGTCCCGACGCAGCACGTAATGCAGCAGACTGGCGATGGTGAAAGCGTAGATGGCCGCGGCAAAGCCCCAGCACAACGCAAAGTGTCCCTGCAAGCCTGACTGCAACGCCAGTATCTGAAAAGCGAGCGTCGGCAATCCCAGAAAAGTCGCAATACAAAACGAGAGCCTCGATCCCTCAACCGCCACCACCGCGGTCACCAGAATGATGACGTTGAGGAGACCAATGATCTTTTTGCCACCGACGCTGCCGGCCAGAAACGGCGTCGCGACCAGCAGAACGATCAGCGCCAGGAGCAGGAGAAAGCAGCGATTTTCGAGAACCTGCGCCAAGCGCGGGGGACACGTTACGTGTCGACATGTCGAATTATCCTTTTCCGTTCCTTCAAGTCTGATCTGTTCAGTGGTTTTCAATTTTACGTCCGTCTTTTGTGCATCCACATGTGCCCTATCAAAGCGGGTCACATCAACTTCATCCTCCTAGCATCTCCGCCGCATGTTTGCGCGTGGTTTCGGTAATTTCCACCCCGCCCAGCATGCGGGCGATTTCCTCGGTACGCGCGGGTTGGCCCAGCGCTTCGATTTGGCTGAGGGTGGCGCCGTTGGCGGTACTCTTACTGACACGGTAATGTTGCGCACCCTGCGCGGCCACCTGCGGCAAGTGGGTGATGACCAGCACCTGCCGGGTTTCACCCAGACGCTGCAGCAACTGGCCGACGATCTCGGCCACGCCGCCACCGATGCCGACATCCACCTCATCGAAAATCATGGTCGGGGTTTCGCCCTGCTGCGCGGTAATGACGCGGATAGCGAGGCTGATGCGCGACAACTCGCCACCAGAGGCGACTTTCGATAGAGGCCGCGGCTCCATGCCGGCGTGGCCAGCAACCAGGAATTCCACCTGCTCCAGGCCTTGCGCCGTTCCTTCTGGCAGCGCCTGCAGCGCCACCTCGAAGCGGCCACCCGACAGCGCCAGGCGTTGCATTTCAGCGCTGACCTTTGTGCTTAGTTCTCCGGCAGCCTTGACACGACCGCGGCCCAGTTCGGCGGCCAGGACTTGGTACGCCTCGCGCGCGGCTTCTTCCTGCCGCGCCAGTGCGCCGTCGCCGGTGGCACTTTCCAGCTCCTGCACGCGCTGCTGCCATTTGGCCAGCAGTTCGGGCAGTTCTTCCGGCCGCACGCGGTGTTTGCGCGCAGCAGCGTGGATAGCCTGGATACGGCTTTCGACTTCATTCAGCCGTTCCGGGTCAAGTTCGGCGCGGCTGAGGTATTTCTTCAGGAAGCGGTCAGCCTCGGCGAGCTGGATTTCGGCGACATCCAGGCTGTCCAGCGCTTCCTGCATGGCCGGGTCGTATTCGCGCAATTCCTGCAACTTGTGCTGCACCAGGTACAGCTGGCGTAAAGTAGAAACTTCAGCCTCCGCCAGCAGTTCGTGGCACTGCTCGGATCCTTCCAGCAGGCTGGCGGCATGGGCGAGACGGCCATGTTCCTGCTGCAAGCTGTCCCACTCTTCCGCCGAGGGGTTAAGCTGCGCCAGTTCGCGCACTTCGTCGCGCAGGTTGGCCAGTTCCTCAGCATAGGCGGCGGCGTTGCGTTCCATTTCCACGCGGCGCTCGTGCAGCTCGCGCCAGCGCTTGTAGGCGGCGGCCACCTGCACAGCCAGGTCGGCAAGGCCGCCGAAGTCGTCCAGCAAGGCGCGCTGGGTCGCAGCCTTGAGCAGGGAGTGGTGGGCGTGCTGGCTATAGATATCGACCAGGAAATCGCCGGCCTCCCGCAGCTGCTGCATAGTCGCAGACACGCCGTTGATGAAGGCGCGCGAGCGTCCATCGGCATGGACGACGCGACGCAAAAGGCAATTGGCGCCGTCATCCAGCGCGTTGTCGACCAGCCAAGCCTGCAATTCCGGCAGGGCGGCGATGTCGAATTCGGCGCTGATGTCGGCCTTGTCGCAACCCGCCCGCACCACGCCGGATTCGCCGCGCTCACCCAAGGCTAGCGACAGGGCATCGATCAGGATGGATTTGCCGGCGCCGGTTTCGCCGGTGAGTACGCTGAAACCGGCGGCGAACTCCAGTTCGAGCCGGTCGACGATAACGAAGTCACGCAGGGAGAGAGAGGTCAGCATTCAAATCGAACCGTAGGAGCGCCGCCCTCGGCGCGATAAATCCGCCGATGCAATCGGAGCGAGGGCGCCCCTCCTACAAACCTGAGCAATGCTGTCAAAACGCCCTACCCCCAGTGCAGCTTCTGGCGCAGCATGGCGTAATGGCTGTGGTTGCGCGGATGCAGCAGAGTGACAGCTTTCTGCAGACGATGCACCACCACCTTGTCACCGCACTTGAGCTCGGCGTGCAGCTGGCCGTCGAAATGCACGCGGGCATCGTCGGCCTGCACCAGGGTGACTTCCACCGTGCTGGCGCTGCTGATGGCGAACGGACGATTGGACAGCGTGTGCGGGCAGACCGGCACCAGGGCGATGGCCTCCAGCGTAGGGTGCAGCAGCGGGCCGCCGGCAGACAGGGCATAGGCGGTAGTGCCGGTGGGGGTGGCGAGGATCAGGCCGTCGGAACGCTGGCGATGCACGAACTCGCCGTCGATGATGAGCTCCAGCTCGATCAGCCGTGCCATGGCTCCCTTGCTGATAACCACGTCGTTGAGCGCGCGCCCGGCGCTGACCGCCACGCCGTCGCGCACGATGGTGGCGCCGAGCAGGATGCGCTGCTCCAGCGTATATTCGCCGTCGAGGATATCGGACATGGCCTGATGAATGGCCTCGGTCGTAAGATCGGTGAGAAAACCGAGCCGCCCCTTGTTCACCCCGACCAGCGGCACGCCGTACTCGACCAATCCGCGCGCCACCGCCAGCATGGTGCCGTCACCCCCCAGCACCACGGCCAGATCGACATGGGTGCCGATGGCATCGATGTGCACGGTGGCGTAACTCTCGATGGACAAGGCTGCGGCAGTTTTTTCCTCCACCAGCACGGCGATACCGCGCTCGCGGAGGAAGTGCGCCAAGGCGAGCACATGCTCGCCGATGGCCGGGTTGGTGATCTTGCCAATGAGGGCGACCCTCTGGAATGCGTTTTTCATGGGCGAATTAAAGCATAAATCACTCTGTTGCGGCAGCCAGAAAGAACTAATCAGCACTCGCACCAGTCACAGACGGGCATGGAAAACAGTTACAATTCACTCCTTTACCGAGGCACCCCATTCCGTATGTTGAACTCCAGCGACCAGCGCCGCCTGCTGCATTACTTTTTCCTCGCCACCTGGCTGGTGCTGGTGTTCGTCACCAGGGACACCGTCAATTTCGCCGCGGCGCGTGCGCATGGCATTCCGGTGCTGGCTTTCCTGCTGACGGCCTGGCTGAGCTACTGCTTCATTTACCTGTTGCCGGCTATGCTGCTGGCCAAACTGGCGGACTGGCTCGTCCACCGCAAGCGCGGACCAAACGAGGCCGTCGGCCGGCGTATCGTCTATGGCGTTGCCGTGCTGACGACCGGCCTGACCACCCTGTTCCTGTACGCCAACACCAAGCTGTATGCGCTGTACGGCATTTTCGTCAACGGCTTCGTGGTCAACCTGATTACCACGCCGGGCGGCATCCAGTCGCTGGGCGGGAGCGGCTCGACCAACCTGACCTTCGCTGCGGTCGCCCTCGCCTTCGTGCTGGCGCAGGCCTTGCTGCTGGCGCTCGTGCATGCCATCTACCAAAAGACCCTGCATCGCCAGATCATGCCGAAGCCATTGTTCAGGATGCTGCTGGTCGTGTTCGCAGTTGCAGCCGTGGGCGAGCGTGCCGCCTACGCCTACAGCGAAGCGGTGGCGGAGACCAGCGTGCTGACCCTGTCGGAAGGCATCCCGTTCTACAACGGCATTACCGCGCGCAGCTTCTTCAAGAAAATTGGCATGAAGGTCAAGCGCCAGGACAAGTTCCAGGAAGTGAAGGGCCGTTTGCGCTATCCCCTGCAGCCGCTGAACATCACCGCGCCGCAAAAACCCTACAACATCATCTGGCTGGCGGCGGAATCCTGGCGTGCCGATACGCTGGACGCGGAAATCATGCCGCACACCTGGGCCTTCGCCGAGCAGGCCAACCGCTATACGCACAACTACAGCGGCGGCAACGGCACCCGCGTCGGCATCTTCACCATGTTCACCGGCATTCCCGGCAACTACTGGTTCCCGTTCATGGACGAGCACCAGGGCGCCGCGGTCATCGACGTGATGCAGCGGCAGAATTACCAGATGAACCTGTTCACCAGCGCGAAATTTTCCTACCCGGAGTTCGATCGCACCATTTTCCGCCACATCCCCGCCGCCCAGCTGCACGAGGCCGACGAGTCCCAGCCGGGATGGCGCAACGACCAGATCAACGTCGGCAAAATGCTCGACTTCATCGGCCAGCGCGACCCCGGCCGGCCGTTCTTTTCCTTCATGTTTTTCGAATCGCCGCATGCGCGCTACTACTTCCCGCCGGAAAGCGTGATCCGCCGTCCTTACCGCGACGACATCAACTACGCCACGCTGGACAAGGACGAACTGGCGAAGAACATTATTCCCATCAAGAACCGCTATCTCAACGCGGTACATCACCTGGACAGCCAGTTCGGCCGCATCTTCGATTACCTGCAGCAGAACAACCTGCTGGACAGCACTATCGTCATCCTGCTCGGCGATCATGGCGAGGAATTCATGGAGCATGGCTACTGGGGACACAACTCCACCTTCGTCGATCCACAGATCCGCACGCCGCTGGTGCTGTGGATCCCCGGCAAAAAGTCCGGCGTGCACGACAAGATGACCAGCCATATGGATATCATCCCTACCATCATGCCGCTGCTCGGCGTCAGCAACCCGGTCGGCGACTACTCCACCGGCCTCAACCTGCTCTCGGACAAGCAGCGCAGTTCCACCGTCCTGGCTGATTGGTCACGCATGGCCT
>DAOMFG010000125.1:0-5245 GCA_035429685.1 Methylophilaceae bacterium
TTCCTTCACCATTTGCGCACCCATGTTCTCGAACTTGTCCTTCAGTTCGATTTCCTTGGCGACGGAAACACCGTCCTTGGTGATAGTGGGGGCGCCGTAGGCACGCTCCAGCACCACGTTGCGGCCCTTGGGGCCAAGGGTAACCTTTACGGCATTGGCAAGAATGTTCACGCCGTTGACCATCTTGTGGCGAACTTCATCGCCGAAACGTACGTCTTTAGCAGCCATTGTTTATTTCTCCTGAATACTTGATTAACCGTTAGATGGATAAACGGGATTAGGCTTCGACCACGCCCATGATGTCTTCTTCACGCATCACGAGCAGCTCTTCGCCGGAAACCTTGACGGTCTGGCCGGAATACTTGCCGAACAGCACCTTGTCGCCGACCTTGACTTCCAGTTTGCGCACGGAACCGTCTTCCAGCACCTTGCCGTTGCCCACGGCGATGATTTCGCCTTGATCGGGTTTTTCAGCAGCGGTGTCGGGGATAACGATACCGGAAGCGGTCGTGCGCTCCTCTTCCAAGCGCTTGACGATGACGCGGTCATGCAAAGGACGAATTTTCATTTGGTTCTCCTTGATGTGAATTCGGGTATTACGAACTTGATCGGACATGCGCTGTTAGCACTCATATCCATCGAGTGCTAATGATAGGGGTCGTCGGGGTAAATTTCAAGTCCTAATTCGCTATCGAGGCACTCGGTCGGACGTCAAGACGTACGGTATCGGCTCGCAAGGCCTGCGGTCTGGTCAGCCGGCACCGAGACGGTCACCGTTACACGCTCGCCGAACTGCTTGTCCAGCAGTTGCCCCCCACACTTCGCCAGGTCGCGCGTGAAGGACTCCAGTCGCGCATAGTCCAGTTGCAGACGAATCCCCTGCATCTCGACAAACGGCACCAGTTGCGCCGCATCCAGCGCCAGCTTGACCGTACCGCCGTAGGCACGTGCCAGCCCGCCGGTACCCAGCTTGACTCCGCCAAAATAGCGCACCACAGCGACGCAAACATTCACCAGGTCGCGCCCCTCGATATATTGCAGAATAGGCTTGCCCGCCGTGCCGCAGGGCTCCCCCGCGTCGTGGAAGCGCACGAGGTAGCCGCCCCCGGGATTCTGCACCTTGTAGGCAAACACCAGGTGGTTGGCGTGCGCATGCTCGTGCGCCAGCCCCCGCAGCAGCTCCATCACCGCGCGCTCGTCGGCGCAATAGTCCGCCACCGCGATAAAGCGCGACTTGTTGATGGTCTGGTCGGCAAAGCCGGGGTGGGAGATGACCTGCATTTTCAGGTTTTTTGTGCGGTGACTGTTGTTGGTGGCATGCGCTGTGTTGTAATAAGCATTCTACTTGATACTGCTTTCAGCCATGCAGAACGCCGACCTGCTCAACCGTTCCCTTGCCGCCGTGTGGCACCCCTGCACACAGATGAAAGCGCACGAAACGATGCCGCTGGTACCCATCGCCCGCGGCGAGGGTGTATGGCTGTACGACTTCGATGGCAGGCGTTATCTGGACGCGGTGAGTTCCTGGTGGGTTAACCTTTTCGGGCATGCCAACCCATGCATCAGCACCGCACTCAAGGACCAGTTGGACAAGTTGGAGCATGTGATACTGGCGGGCTTTACCCACCAGCCGGTGGTGGAGCTTTCCGAGCGGCTGTCAAAACTGACTAGGCTGGGGCATGCCTTCTACGGCTCGGACGGCGCCTCGGCGACGGAGATCGCGCTGAAGATGAGCTTCCATTTCTGGCGCAACAGCGGCCAGCCGCAAAAAACCAATTTCATCAGCCTGCAGAACAGTTACCACGGCGAGACCATCGGCGCGTTGTCGGTGACCGACGTAGCACTGTTCAAGGACACCTACGCGCCGTTACTGCGGCAAAGTACGCAGGTGCCCAGCCCGGACTGGCGGCTGGCGAAAGCGGGCGAATCAGCCGAGGCCTATGCCATGCGTTGCGCTGCGGTGCTGGAGGCTCACCTGGAGCAGCATTGGGCCAGCACAGCCGCACTGATTGTGGAACCCTTGGTGCAGGGCGCAGCCGGGATGGCAATGTACCACCCAACGTACCTGCAGCGGGCGCGGGAACTGTGCAACCGCTACCAGGTCCATTTGATCGCCGACGAAATCGCCGTGGGCTTCGGCCGCACCGGTACCATGTTCGCCTGCGAGCAGGCCGGGATCAAGCCGGATTTCATCTGCCTGTCCAAAGGCATCACCGGCGGCTACTTGCCGCTGTCCGTGGTGCTAACGACCGACAGCGTGTATGCCGCATTCTACGACGACCGGACTACACGCGGCTTCCTGCACTCCCACAGCTACACCGGCAACGCGCTGGCCTGCCGCGCAGCGCTGGCAACCCTGGATATTTTCGAGCAGGACGACGTCATCGTCGCCAATCGCACCAAGGCAACGCACTTCAACGCGCTGCTGGCACCGCTGGCGGCACATCCCAAGGTGCGCAATTTCCGCCACCTAGGCATGATCTGGGCCTTCGAGGTGGATAGCACCGATGCGCGGTTCTCGCACGGCTTTTACCAAGCGGCGCTGGCGCGTGGCCTGCTGTTGCGGCCGATCAACAACACGGTGTATCTGATGCCGCCCTATGTGATTAGTGAGGATGAAATGGCGATGCTGACGGAACAGTTGCTGCAACTGGTAGAGCAGGCATGAAGCTGTTAGCGCTGTTGCTGGCTGGCTGGCTGGCGATCACGCCCGCGCTGGCCAACGGTCTGCCGGCGCCGGTAGCCAAGGCGCTGAAAGCGGCTGGCGTACCGCAGGACGGCGTGGCGTTTTATGTGCAGCAGGTGGATCAGCACCAGCCGCGCTTGAGCCACCGCGCCGATCAGCCAATGAATCCGGCTTCGACCATGAAGCTGCTGACCACTGATGCCGGGCTGGAACTGCTAGGGCCGTCCTACCGCTGGCGCACGGAAATCTACGGCAGCGTGCCACCGCAGGACGAGGTGCTGAATGGTGACCTGATCATCAAGGGCTACGGCGATCCTGCGTTGACACTGGAAAATTTCTGGCTGCTGCTACGCATGCTCAGGCAGTCCGGGGTGCGCGACATCCGCGGCGACCTGCTGCTGGATCGGGGCTATTTCGACACCAGCGGCAACGAGCCGCCCGGCAAGTTCGATGGCGAAACCTATCGCGCCTATAACGCCGCGCCGGACGCCATGCTGGTCAATTTCAAAGCCACGCGCTTCACCTTGCGCGGTGACCCCGCTCTGGGCAAGGTGCTGATTACCGCCGACCCCGCCCTGCCGCAACTGAACATCGTCAACCAGGTCGCCCTGAGCCAGGTACCGTGTGCCGACTGGAAGGACCGCATCGGCTACCGGGTGCTGCGCGAGAAGGATGTGGTGACGGTGACGTTCAGCGGCAACTACTCCGTCGCCTGCGGCGAGAAGGCGCTGGAGCTGAGCATCCTTGACGATGACGTGTACGTTTTTGAGCTGTTCCGCCGCATGTGGCAGGAGCAAGGCGGCCAGATCAGCGGCGGCCTGAAAAACGGCAGTCTGCCGCCGGGGGCGCAACGGCTGGTGCAGGCCGATTCGCCGCCGCTGGCCGACGTGATCCGGCTGGTCAACAAATACAGCAACAACGTGATGGCGCGGCAGATCCTAATGACGCTGGGGGCGGAGCGCTATGGCGCGCCGGGCAGCCCGCAATCCGGCGCGCTGGCGGTGCGCGAATGGCTGGCCGGCAAGGGCATGGAGTGGCCGGAGCTGGCAATTGAGAATGGGGCGGGATTGTCACGCAACGAGCGCATCAGCGCGCGTCATCTAGGCGAGCTTTTGTTGTCTGCCTACCGGAGCCCGGTGATGCCAGAGCTGATGTCGTCGCTACCCATCGTCGCCATCGACGGCACCATGCAGCACCGGCTCAAGTCCAGCGCCGTAGCCGGGCAGGCGCACCTCAAGACCGGCTCGCTGGACGGCGTGCGTGCCATGGCCGGCTACCTGCTGGACGCCAGGGGGCGGCGCTGGGTGGTGGTATTCATGGCCAACCATCCCGCCGCAGCTGGCAGCAAGGCCGCGCAGGATGCCCTGCTGGAGTATGTTTACGCGCTGCCATAGCACAAGCGGCCAAGCGCCGGCAGACCAACTTGCGGTATCATGCCGCAGATTTCCCAACCCGATGGAGACTTTTCAATGAAACACACCAGCCTTTTTGTCGGCACTTTACTGCTGGCGTTGGCTACCGCCGGCTGCAATGCCGCCGATCCACAATCCCAAACCAAGGAAAACCCTGCCATGACCCTGCCAGTGACCGTGAAAGAACTAATTCAGATCGACCAGAAAGTGGGCGGCGGCGCCGAAGCCCTGCCACTGAACACCGTCAAAGTGCACTACACCGGCTGGCTATACGACCCCAGCAAGCCGGATGGCCATGGCAAGAAGTTCGACAGTTCGCTGGATCACGGCGAGGCATTCGAGTTCATGCTGGGCGGCGGCCAGGTGATCCGCGGCTGGGATGAAGGCGTGGCCGGCATGAAGGTGGGCGGCAAGCGCACCCTGATTATCCCCCAGCACATGGGCTACGGCGCGCGCGGCGCCGGCGGCGCGATTCCGCCTTATGCCACGCTGATCTTCGATGTGGAACTGCTGGACGTACGCTAGCAGGAGCGGCGCCTCGCCGCGATGCTGTAGAAGGGGGAGTCGCGCCGGGGGGGGTGGCGCTCCTACAGGGGGAAAAATCCCCCCGTTACAACCCGAGCTGCGGCCACAGCGCATCGATTCTTGATTTCACCGCCTCTTCCATCGCGATGGGGCGGCCCCATTCCCGGCTGGTTTCGCCTTTCCACTTGTTCGTCGCGTCTATCCCCATCTTGCTGCCAAGGCCGGAAACCGGACTGGCGAAATCCAGATAGTCGATCGGCGTGTTTTCCACGATTACGGTGTCGCGCGCGGCGTCGACCCTGGTTGTGATCGCCCACACCACTTCCTTCCAGTCGCGGATATTCACGTCGTCGTCGGTGACGATGATGAACTTGGTATACATGAACTGACGCAGAAAACTCCACCCCCCCATCATCACGCGCCTGGCGTGGCCGGAATACTGCTTCTTCATGCTCACCACCGCCAGCCGGTAACTGCACCCTTCCGGCGGCAGGTAGAAGTCCGTGATCTCCGGGAACTGCTTTTGCAGCAGCGGCACGAAGACTTCATTGAGTGCCACACCCAGCACCGCCGGCTCATCCGGCGGCTTGCCAGTGTAGGTGCTGTGGTAGATGGGGTCGCG
>DAOMFG010000126.1:0-5207 GCA_035429685.1 Methylophilaceae bacterium
GCTTTTCTGGTGGTTTCCAGAAAAGCATCATGGCCGCGATTCTTGTTGCCGCGTCCGGCGTAGTTGAGGTGGGACAGATAGAACTTGTCGATGCCTTCGTCCTTCACCAGCTGCAACAGTGCCGGCAGGTCGTGGGCATTGTCCTGCGTGAGGGTGAAGCGTACGCCGACCTTGATACCGGCATCACGGCAGAGACGGATGCCATGCAGGGATTCCTTGAACGCGCCTGGCTTGCGGCGGAATTTGTCGTGGGTAGCCTCGATGCCATCCAGGCTGACGCCGACGTAATCAAAGCCGATCCCGGCAATGACGCCGATATTGGCTTCGGTGATGAGCGTGCCGTTGGATGACAGCCCGACATAGAATCCCATGGCTTTGGCGCGACGTGCGATGTCGTAAATGTCCGGGCGCAACAATGGTTCTCCACCCGACAGGATCAGTACCGGCACGCGGAAAGCCTTGAGGTCGTCCATCACCTTGAACACTTCTTCCGTGCTCAATTCACCGGGGAAATCCTTGTCGGCGGAAATCGAATAGCAGTGCTGGCAGGTGAGGTTGCAGCGGCGTACCAGATTCCAGATCACCACCGGGCCGGGGGGGTTACGCCTGGGACCGAGCGGCTTGGGATCGGCGATTTCCTGCATGTACTGGCTGATTCTGAACATTAGATTCTCAATCCGGATTTTTTAAGGATTTTCGTGCTGTAGAGAATGGAGTGGGCACGGCAATTCGTTCCAAGCAGGGCCGCAATCTGTCTGGCCTTGGCTTCCACTTCCGCACGGTCGCGTCCGTGCACCATGGCGAACAGATTGAAGCGCCAGTCCGGCAGACGGCGTGGACGGCGGTAGCAGTGGCTGACAAATTCCAGTGCCCCGACCTGCTTTCCCAGTTCGTCGACTTGATCGTTTATCACGTCCCATACCGTCATGCCGTTGGCGCTCCAACCCAGCGCATAGTGATTGGGCACCGCACCGATGCGACGGATCACGCCGTCGTCCAGCATCGCCTGCATGCGCCGCATCACTACCTCGGGCGGCACGCCGAGCTGTTCGGCAATGTCATGATAAGGCCGCGCCGTCAGCGGTAATCCAGACTGCGTGGCCTGCACGATGGCGCGGTCGACAACGTCCAGTTTGAGGCTCATGCGGTGAACCTCGCGCCGACGAAATATTCTGTTTCTTTCGGCATGTTATAGACAGCCAGTCCGCTCTCCGTTTCGATTTTGGCAATGGCCTGGCTGATGCCTTCAGGCGTTTCCGTAGCCAGCACGAACCACATGTTGAATTCATGCTCGCGCCGGTAATTGTGCGCCACTTCCGGCAGCGCATTGACGATCCCCGTCACGCGGTCGTAATCCTCTTCCGGTACTTTCATTGCCGCCAGGCTGAAAGCGCCGCCCATGCGCTCGATCTGGAACATGGGGCCGAAGCGGGTCAGCACTTTCTCCGCCAGCAGATTTTCCAGCCGGGCAATCAACTCTTCTTCGCTGATGCCGAACTGCTGCGCCATTTCCCGATACGGCCGCTCGCAAATCGGAAAGCCGCCCTGCAGGCCGTTGACGATATCGCGGTCAGTTGCGTCCATCTGCCACATAGCGTGCTCCGCATTGTTTGAAGCGGCGGCGGCTGAACAGCACCTGTGTCTGAAATGCATCCAGGCCGGTGTTTGCCGCCAATGTTTCGATCAGTCTGCGCACTACATCGCGGTCGGTGCCATGTACCATGCAGAACAGGTTGAACGGCCAGTCCGGCAGCTGGCGCGGACGCCGGTAGCACAGGGTGACGCCTTCCTGCTGAGCTGCCAACCGGCCCAAAGCGCTGACCTGCCCGTCCGGCACATCCCATACCGCCATGGCATTTTCTCTGTACCCAAGTTCATGGTGGCGCACTACCACGCCGAAACGTTTGATGATGCCTTCGCCACGCCACGCCGAAACCTGGCGGATCACGTCTTCCTCATCCAGATTGACGCGTTCGCCAATGGCAGCGAACGGCTGGCGCTCCAGTTTGATGCCCGATTGCAGCCCGGCGACGATGGCAGTCTGGGCGCTGTCCAATTGCACGCGGGTGCTGCTGCCAGATGACCTGCGCGAGGGGCAGGATCGGCCGTTGAGATCGAAACCCAGATCGATATGAAAGCGCTCAACCAGCGGTAGGACCAGCATGGGACAACCAGATTCGCTGGCGATCTTTTTCAGCACGCTATCCAGCCAGGCTTGGCCGGGGGCGGCAGCGACGAACCACAGGTTAAAGTTGTGCTCGCGTTCGTAATTATGGTTGACCTCGGGCAGGGCGTTGATCCAGTGGGCCATTTCGTCCAGTTTTCCGGGCGGGACGGCCAGCGCCGCCAGCGTGCTGGCGCCGATGCAGCCGGGACTGAACACCGGCCCGACACGGCTCACCGCACCCCGTGCGCTCAACTGGCCGAGGCGTTCGATCACTTCGTCTTCTTCGATGCCCAACTGGTCGCCAATAGCGAGAAACGGCCGTTTGACCAGCGGGAAATCGTGCTGGTATTCATTCAACAGACGCTGTTCGATAAGGTTGAATCCGTTCATGGTCAGAAGCCGATCTTTCCGGAACGATAGGTGAAGAAAATGCCGCTTGGGGAGGAGGCGGGAAGTTCGGCGACTTGTTCCAGTGTGCCGGTGTCGTAAATGACGACCTTGTTGTCGTCGCGTGATGACACCCATGCCGCCTCGCCGCGCGGGGTAAATTCAAAATGCAGCACCGCCCGGCCCGGCTGCAGCGTCTGTCTGACTTGCTGAGACTCGGTGTCGATCACCTGCACCTGACCGTTATCGGGAAAGGCGAAACTCACCCAGACCTGCCGTCCATCCGGCCTGGCGATGGCGAATACCGGCTGGCCGGCCACTGCAATCCGGCCAGCCTCCTGCCAGCTTTGCGTGTCAACCACCAATAACTCGTGGCGCCCTATGGCCGGCAAATAGGCACGTGTACCGGCTACTGCCCAGCCGCGCAGATGTGGCATCTTGAATACCGGCAGCTTTTCCTCGCCGTGACCATAGCCATCCAGAATGCGCCGCGTTCCCTGCTCGGGATGCCACAGGTCGAGCAGGGCCAGCCCGTCCTCTCCGAACAGTCCCGCGATATAGTAGCGGCCGTCGGGCGTGATCAGTCCATCGTATGGCTGTTTGCCGGCGGCGAATTTCTGTATTTCCGGTGAGGATGGATCGGAAATATCCGCTACCCAGATTTCACCGGCATCGAACAGGCTGAAAACAAATCTGTTTCCCGGCGCATCGGTCAGGCCGACGACTTTGGATAACTGGCCATCGCCGTAAACTGCCGGAATATCCGCGACCAGATCAAGAGTGGCTGCATCGAATACCTTGACGCCGCCGGGCGTGTAATTTTGCGCAGCAACGTAGCGGCCATCTTGGGAGATGGCGCCGCCGATGCTGTTGCCGGCCTGCAGGATGCGCTTGTCGATGTCCCGTTTGAGCAAATCGACCTTGGTCAGCCCGCCGTCGCGTCCAAAAACGTAGGCATAGCGGCCGTCGCGACTGAATACCACGGAGGCATGGGACAAATCGCCGAGGCCGGTAATGGTCGCCAGGCTTTTGCGGGCGGAAGTATCCACTACCTGCACGCGCCCGACATCACGTTCGATAACGACCCCGAGGTCGCCCGTGCCGCGTACCGGTGCGCCGGCACAGCCGACAAGTGCCAGCAGCAAAATCGCCAGGCACCACTTATTGCACATCCGGGAACCCTTTCATCAGTTGCTCCACAATCCAGTTCGCTTCCGCTTCACTCAGAAACCTTGACCAGGGCGGCATCGCAGTGCCGGCACGCCCTTGCTGGATGGTTTCGCGCAAAGCTCCCGGCGCCTTTCCTGCCAATGCCGCCGGCAGCAGCGAAGGCCCCAGCCCGCCGCCGAGCTTCAAGCCGTGGCAGGAGCCGCAGTCGTTGCGCACCAACCGCACCAGTTCACGCTGCCGCTGCTGGTTGACTTCTTCGCCAGCATCAGCACCCACACTGAAAAACGCTATCCAGCCGAGAAAAAAAGCGGGGCCAAGGCCCCGCGAAATTTCACGAACAGACATACTGCGTAATCCCCGGTCAGTAAACGTCGTGCTGGGTGTTGTAGACGTTAAATTTGCCGGTCGGCGTGATCAGCTTGGGATCCTTGATCACGGCCTTGAGCGTGCGGGTTTTGTCATCCACTACCACGATGGCGGATTCCTTGTCCTTGGCGCTCCATACCGAGAACCAGACCTCATCGCCGGCTTTGTTGTATTCCGGCTGTACGATGCGTTTGGCGCCTTCGCCCAAGCCGGCCCACTCGCCGATCGGCAGCATGGTGAAGCCCTTGTCGAGGTTGTCGATGTCATAAACAGCTACCGACTGACTGACCTTGGCTTCCGGGTTGAGCGGAGTATCCACCCACAGATTCTTCGACTTGGGATGGGTCTTGATAAACAGCGAACCGCCACCCTGGCCATTGAGCGTGCGCACCACCTTCCATGCCTGATCCTTGTGTTTGACCGGATCGGTACCAATCAAGGAAATGGACTCGTCACCCAGATGCCCCGTCGCCCATACCGGCCCGAACTTGGGGTCGACGAAATTGGCGCCGCGCCCTGGGTGGGGGGTTTTGCCTACATCCACCAGCGCAGCCAGCTTGTCCTCCTTGGTGTCGACCACGGCCACCTTGTTGGACGCGTTGGCCGCCACTAGAAAATAGCGCCCGGTGGAATCGAACCCACCGTCATGCAGGAAGCGCGCGGCATCGATGGTGGTGGTCTTGAGGTTCTTTAGGTCGCTGTAATCCACCATGCTGATCTTGCCGGTTTCCTTGGCGTTGATCACGAATTCTGGATGGTAGTGCGAAGCCACGATGGAAGCCACGCGCGGTTCCGGGTGGAACTCTTCAGGCGGCACTGTCAAACCGCGGGTGGAAACGATCTTGAGCGGCTTCATGGTATCGCCATCCATGATCACGAACTGTGGCGGCCAGTAGGTGCCGGCCACGGCATACTTGTCCTCATACCCTTTGTATTTGGAGGTTTCTACCGAACGCGCCTCCAGGCCAACCTTGATTTCGGCCACGGTGTCAGGCTT
The DNA here is from genome assembly GCA_035429685.1 of Methylophilaceae bacterium. Classification (GTDB taxonomy): domain Bacteria; phylum Pseudomonadota; class Gammaproteobacteria; order Burkholderiales; family Methylophilaceae; genus DAOMFG01. Next base: position 5,088 of record DAOMFG010000126.1, read on the forward strand.
GGCCATCCACAGATCGATCAGGTTGATCCTGGCGTCGAGGGCGAGCACATACAGATAGCGGCCTGAGGCCGAGATGGGCGAAATGTGGACGGCGTAGGCGGTAGGAAGGAGGTGGACGGT
>DAOMFG010000127.1:0-5155 GCA_035429685.1 Methylophilaceae bacterium
TGCCTCCATTTGAAATGTTGACCCGCTTCCGGGGCTGACTATCTGGTGTACCAGTCGATGCTCACGATATGGTTGATGTTGATCAACTTCCTGCCTTTTTTGTCCGGGTTGTTGGACAGGCTGACGCTGATGAACTGATCGGAGATGGAGGTGGTGTCCCCTTTGATCCGTAGCGATTCACCATTGCTGAGTGCGAGGGTCGCTTCATACTCCGCGAGTTCCTTGTTGAGTGCTTCGGCCAGATTGGTCATGCGGATTTCCTTCTGGTGAATGATCCCTGAATTTCATCAGGTAATTCTGCATCATACGCCTATCGCTGCCGCTGTTTTGCAATCCTTATTACCGCCCCCCGGCGGAGCGCTGGTCAGTTCAGGTCTGTGGCGATTCTCACCGGAATGCGCTTTGAACCGAACGGCTTGCTGTAATGGCCGAAGCGCCCGGCAACGGCAGTTCCACAACGTGGACAAGCTCCTTGCGGAGTGAGGTCGTAGTGGCGGATGTCGTACCAGTCGCGCACGATGACGGCATGGCGGCAGGAAGGGCAAAAGGTCGTGCCGCCCTCCGTATCATGCACGTTGCCGGTATAGACGTAGTGCAAGCCGGCATCCAGCGCGATGCGTCGGGCGCGGCTGAGAGTGGCGGGCGGCGTAGCCGGCACATCGGACATTTTCCAGTCCGGATGGAAGGCGCTGAAGTGCAGCGGCACCTCCGGCCCCAGTTCCTGCGCGACCCATTTGCAGAGGGCGGTGATTTCTGCGTCAGAGTCGTTGTGGCCGGGGATCAGCAGGGTGGTGATCTCCAGCCAGCAGCCGGTGTCGTGGTGCACGTAGGCCAAGGTGTCCAGCACCGGCTGCAAGTGCGATCCGGTGAGCTTGAGGTAGAAATCCTCGGTAAAACCCTTGAGGTCGATATTGGCGGCGTCCATCTTGGCGAAAAATTCCTTGCGTGGCGCAGCGTGGATGTAACCCGCCGTTACCGCTACGGTCTCGATCCCCAGCGCGTGGCAGGCGTCCGCCGTATCCAGCGCGTATTCGTAGAAAATCACCGGGTCGTTGTAGGTAAAGGCCACGCTCTTGCTGCCGTGCGCCTTGGCCGCCTGGGCGATGGCTTCCGGTGAGGCCTGGTCCATCAGCCGGTCCATGTCGCGCGATTTGGAAATGTCCCAGTTCTGGCAGAACTTGCAGGCCAGATTGCAGCCGGCGGTGCCGAAGGAAAATACGCTGGAACCGGGATAGAAGTGATTGAGCGGTTTCTTCTCAATCGGGTCGATGCAGAAGCCGGAACTTCGCCCATAGGTCGTGAGCACCATCTGCCCATCCGCTGCGCCGCGCACGAAGCAGGCACCACGCTGGCCTTCGTGCAGCTTGCAGTCGCGTGGGCAGAGGTCGCACTGGATGCGGCCGTCATCCAGGCGGTGCCAGAATTGCGCCGGATAGCGCTCGTCGATGTGGATGGCTTCGTCCATGGTTAGTTTTCCTTCCATTTCTGCACGGTATAGCGCGCCAGCTTGACTTCCGGCGCCCAGAAATTTCCCGGCAGACCGGCCTTGCGCTTGAGTTGGGTCATGAATGCCTCCGGGATCGGCAGCTGTTCCCATACCTGCGGCAAAAAAGTGCCGCGGTGATGCTGGTATTCCAGCACAATGCCATCGATACCCGGGCGCAGTTGCGCCAAAGCGTCGCGTTCGTCGGCAAACTGCATGGTCTGCGTGGGCGAAAGCAGGGAGATCTCTATCGCGGTGCGATCCAGTTCCTCCGGCCGCAGCGGCTCGAAGCGCGGATCATGGAAAGCGGCAGCGGCGGCGTTGGCGCGCACGTCGTCGACCAGCGGCCGCTGGGCCGCCAGGCTGCCGATGCAGCCGCGCAGGTTGCCATCCTCCGTCAGGGTGACGAACGTGGCGCCGGGCACCGCCAGCCAGTCCTCATCGGTAGGTACGGGCGGTACTGTCAGGCCGAAGCATTCGGCAATGGCGCCACGTGCCAGCCGGATCAGGGTTGCTCCGTGTTCCTGCTCGGTCATTGCCGCGCCTCCCCGGCAAAGGCGAAAGCGCCATAGCCCACCACGCGGTCCTTGCTGCCGGCGGTATCGCCAGAATTACGCAGGTCGAGCAGGTATGGGGTGAGGTGATGATGCCGTGCGGCCAGAAGCAGTCCGTTGACTGGCGTTCCGCCGCAGGCCTGCTCGTGCGAAACCGGCTGGTTTTGCATGATGGCCTGCGCGGTGGCACCGTCCACCCGCTTCGCGGTGGCGTAGGGCAGGTGGTGGGACAGATCCGAGCTGATGACGATCAGGGTTTCATCGCCACCCCACAGGATTTCCAGCACCTCCGCAACTTCCTCGGCGCTGGCCATGCCCACCGCCAGCGGCAGCAGTTTGAAATCCGGCAGCAGCGATTGCAGGAACGGCAGATGCACCTCCAGCGAGTGTTCCTGCGCATGTGCCTGTGGGCTAGTCACGACTTGCGGCAGCGCGGCGATCAGGCTGGCTGCCTCCAAGTCAATCTCGACCGTACCCAGCGGCGTGGCGAAAGCTTCTGCCCCCGGCAGCGCTAGCCCGTGCACGGCAACACGGTGCGTCGGACCTAGCAATACGACGCGGCGAATGCGCTCGGCCACCGGCTTGAGCAGGGCGTAAGCGCTGGCGGCGACCGGGCCGGAGTAGATGTAGCCGGCATGAGGTGCGATCAGCACCTTGGGCGCCAGCCGAGGCGCACGCGCTTCCGCCTCCACCAGCATGGCGTCGATATCGTGCGCCAGCGTGACCGGATTGCCGGGGTAGAACATACCGGCGACAGCGGCGGGGCGGATGGATTGCATGGACATCTCCTGAATTAGCATCTGCTAATAAAGTATGGCCAGAATGGCCGGAATCAAGGGGCATGTTATGATTTTGCATGCCAAAAAATTATGTCCTGATTCCTGCCGCTGGCAGCGGTAGCCGCATGGGTTCCGAACTCCCCAAACAGTATCTCCCCCTCCACGGCAAGCCGTTGATTCATCATACGCTTTCCGTGTTCTGTGCGCATCCTGCCATTACCGGTATTTTTGTGGTGCTGAGCCCGGAAGATACTGCCTGGCCGGGGTATGGCAACGACAGGGTAACCGTGCTGCGCTGCGGTGGCGAAACGCGGGCGCAAACGGTGCTCAACGGCCTCGACGTGATTGCCGGGGAAGTGAGCGGGGAGGACTGGGTGCTGGTGCACGATGCGGCGCGGCCTTGCCTCTCGCCGGAGCTGCTGGACCGGTTGCTGCAGATGTTGCAGGGCGATCCCGTGGGCGGACTGCTGGCGCTGCCGGTGGCCGACACCATCAAGCGTGAAGACGCCGGTGGCCGCGTACAATGTACCGAGCCGCGCGAAGGCCTGTGGCGCGCGCAAACGCCGCAGATGTTCCGCTACGCGCTGTTGCGCGACGCCCTGCGGGCAATGGGGACAGGCATCCCCACGGACGAGGCGCAAGCGGTGGAGTTCCTCGGCCACGCCCCCAAACTGGTGCTGGGCGACGGACATAACCTCAAGGTAACCTACCCGGAAGACCTGGTGATGGCCGGGTTGATTCTGGATAACGCGGGAAAGAACACATGATACGTATCGGCCACGGTTTCGACGTGCACCCGCTGGTGGCGGGGCGCAAGTGCATTATCGGCGGGGTGGATATCCCCCACGATAAGGGCTTGGACGGCCACTCGGACGCCGATGTGCTGCTGCACGCCATTTGCGATGCCCTGCTGGGCGCGGCGGCGCTGGGCGATATCGGCAAGCATTTCCCCAACACCGACCCGCGCTTCAAGGGCATCGACAGCCGGCAACTGCTGCGACATGTCTCGGCCCTGCTGAAGGAAAAAGGCTACGGCGTGATCAACGTCGATGCTACCGTGATTGCCGAAGCGCCCAAGCTGGCGCCGCACATTATTGCCATGTGTGCCAACATCGCCGCCGACCTCGGGCTTGCTGCCGATTGCGTAAACGTCAAGGCCACCACATCGGAACGCCTGGGATTCACCGGCCGCGGCGAAGGCATCGCTGCCGAGGCGGTATGCCTGATTGAGTCAGGGAGATAATTTCAGGTGCTGCTCCTGGTCATGCCCCGGGCAGCACCTGAAATGGATTACTTGTCCAGTTCGAGTTTCATGGCGCCGATACCCAGGAACAGCCCAAGGCCTTCGCTCTCGGACTTGATGCTGAGTTTCACTTTGTTCCCGGCATTCTTGAAAGTAGACATCCCTGCACCCTTGACTGCCGTGACGCCTGCGGTGGCAGCGCTGTAGTCACCGTTCAGGTCCTCGGGCTTTTCCAGGAAATAGACTTCCCCAGTCGCCTTGACCTCGGCGTAACCGACCCCGCCTATGCTGCCGGCCGAAAGCGTGAATGGGTAGTTCGTGCCGTTGAAGTGCAGCACGCCCTTGCCCTTGGCACCGCCGATGAGCAGGCGGATCTGCGTGGCTTCCACTTCCAGCGTGGCTGTTGGCAGAGTGCCTGGGGGGATATCTACCGTCACGGGCTCGCCCATTGCGGCATCTTCGGCATGGGAAGCAATCGGCAGAAGTCCGCAGAATGCGGCATACACCAGGCCAAGCAAGATCATTTTGTTACGCATGATGAATCTCCATTAATTAAATTCAGCTACGATAAAGTAGGGGTGTGGCTTCTGGTTTCCCGCCAGGCCAGTGAAGCGGCTCATACTATTACGGGTGTTCCTCAGCGTCAATTTAATCCCGCTGAGGGTGAGCCATGAATTTGCGACCGGCTATTTCCGGCTGACTTTTGTCATGAGCCGGCTTTGAGCAATACCACTACTGCGCCGCTGCCACCATCCACTGCGCGCGCCTGGCAATAGGCAATCACTTCGTCGCGCTGCATCAGCCAGCTTCTCAGCTTGTTCTTGAGTACCGGCTCGCGGTTCTTCGAACCCAGTCCCTTGCCATGGATGATGCGCACGCAACGCGTGCCACGCTTTTTACAGTGTGTGAGGAATTCCGCTACATGGGCGCGCGCTTCTTCGACTACCATGCCGTGCAGGTCAAGCTGCCCCTGCACTACCCAGTGGCCGCGACGCAGTTTACGCAAAATGTCGGGGGACTGGCCGTCGCGCAGGTAGAGCCGCTCCTCGCCGCTTTACATCTCGTGCGCAGGGATGCAGCCGTCCGACAAGGAGTC
>DAOMFG010000128.1:0-5137 GCA_035429685.1 Methylophilaceae bacterium
CGATCTGCTCGCTATCGTTCGCAGCCAGCGCCTGCGTGTGGAAAAGCAGCTGCGGCGGCATCAGGATTTGCTGCAGAAATTCAGCTAGAAATTCATCGATAAAGGATTACCTAATGGCACGTATTACCGTAGACGATTGTCTGGAAAGAATCCCCAACCGCTTTCATCTGACCTTGGCAGCAGCCTATCGCGCACGCCAGGTGGCGAACGGTTCCGAGCCGCTGGTCAGTGGCGCGCAGAAGGATAAGCCGACCGTGGTCGCCCTGCGCGAAATCGCCGCCGGCAAGGTGGGGTTGGAAATACTCAACCGCGGGCAAGCGTAAAATGCGATGGGCGGCCAATCCAACGCGCTGAAGGCTGCGGTTCCGCCCCCCCCTCCCTTGCTGCCAGCCGACAGCGAGGACTCGCAGCTCAGTCTGCGTCTCAAGCAGTACCTGAAGCCCGAAGATATCGGGCAGGTGATGGAAGCTTACCGCTTCAGTGCCGCTGCACATGAAGGTCAGCTGCGCAAGAGCGGAGATCCCTATATTTCCCACCCTGTTACGGTAGCCGGCATCCTGGCCGAGCTGCATCTTGATCCGCCTAGCCTGATGGCGGCCTTGCTGCATGACGTGATGGAGGATACCGAAGTCACCAAGCAGCAACTGGCCGAACAATTCGGCAAGACAGTGGCGGAACTGGTGGATGGCGTCAGCAAGCTGGACAAGATCGAGTTCCAGACTGCGACACACGCGCAGGCGGAAAATTTCCGCAAAATGTTGCTGGCCATGTCGCAGGATGTTCGGGTCATCCTGGTCAAGCTGGCCGACCGCCTGCACAACATGCGTACCCTGGATGTGATGGCGCCGGAAAAGCGTCGCCGCATCGGCCGCGAGACGCTGGAAATCTACGCCCCGATTGCTAACCGGCTGGGACTCAACTCCATCTACCAGGAACTCGAGGATCTCAGCTTCAAGAACCTTTACCCGATGCGCTTCCAGGTGCTCAACAAGGCGGTGAAGGCGGCGCGCGGCAACCGCAAGGAAGTGGTCGGCAAGATTCTGGAGGCCATCAAGCACAAGTTGGCGGATGCGCAAATCGAGGCCGAGGTCAGCGGCCGCGAAAAGCACCTGTACAGCATCTATAAGAAAATGGCGGAAAAAACCGGCACCTTCTCGCAGATTTTCGATATTTATGGTTTCCGCATCGTCGTCGGAGACACCCCGACCTGCTACCTGGCGCTAGGCGCGCTGCATGGGCTTTACAAGCCCATCCCCGGCAAGTTCAAGGATTACATCGCGATTCCCAAGGCCAACGGCTACCAGTCCCTGCATACTACCCTGTTCGGCCCGTTCGGCACCCCCATCGAAGTGCAGATCCGCAGCCGCGAAATGCACAACATTGCCGATGCCGGCGTGGCCGCGCACTGGCTGTACAAGACCAGCGGTGCCGATCTTTCGGCCTTGCAGCAGCAGACCCACCAGTGGCTGCAACGCCTGCTGGAAATTCAATCGGAGAGTGTCGATTCGGTGGAATTCCTGGAACATTTCAAGGTCGACCTGTTCCCGGATGAAGTCTACGTGTTCACCCCCAAGGGCAAGATCATGGCGCTGCCGCGCGGGGCGACAGCAGTGGATTTCGCCTATGCCGTGCACACCGATGTCGGCAACCGCTGCGTGGCGGTCAAGATCAACCATGAGCTGGCGCCGCTCAGGACCGAGCTGCGCAACGGCGACCACGTGGAAATCATCACCGCCGCCCATTCCAAACCCAACCCGGTGTGGCTCAATTACGTCGCCACCGGCAAGGCGCGCGCCCATATCCGGCATTTCCTCAAGACCATGAAGTCTGAGGAGTCGGCGGTGCTGGGCGAGCGCATGCTCAACCAGGCTTTGCGCGCCCTGCATGCCGACCCCGGGCAGATCGACAAGGTGCGATGGGACAAGCTGGTGCGCGACTATGGCGTCAGGGACAGGGAGGAAATCCTCACCGACATCGGTCTCGGCAAGCGCCTCAACGTGATGGTGGCGCGACAGCTGCTGGCGATGGCGGAAGCGCATGGCGAGCGCAGCGGCAAGCAGCTTGGCAGCATTACCATACGCGGCACCGAGGGCATGGCGGTGCAGTTCGCGCCTTGCTGCCGGCCGATCCCCGGCGACCCCATTCTGGGCTTTATCAACAAGGGCAAGGGGCTGGTGGTCCATACCCACGACTGTCCCGCCATCCGTAAATTCCGCATGGATCCGGACAAGTGGCTGGACGTGGAATGGGACCCGGATACGCGCCGCCTGTTCAAGGTCAATCTCAAGCTGGCGGTGGCCAACCAGCCCGGCGTTCTGGCCAAGATTGCCGCCGGCATCGCCGCTGCCGGCTCCAACATCGACAATGTCGGCATGGAAGAAAGTGACGACAGTGCCTATACCAACATGAATTTCACCGTGCAGGTGGAAGACCGCGAACACCTCGCGCGCCTCATGCGCAGCCTGCGCAAGATTCCGGAAGTGGCCCGCATCAACCGGGTCAAGGGCAGCGCCAACGACCATAAACACCAATAAGGAAGGCAGCATGGCAAGACAAATCATCAGCACCGACGGCGCTCCCAAGGCTATCGGCACATACTCCCAGGCCGTGAAGGTCGGCGACACCATCTACCTGTCAGGACAGATCGGCCTCGACCCCGCCAGCATGCAACTGATGGAAGGCATCGAAGTGCAGGTGCGGCGTGTGTTCGACAATCTCTCCGCTGTGGCCGCAGCCTCCGCCGGCTCGCTGCCCGACATCGGCAAGCTCAGTACTTTTTGCACCGACCTCGGTCACTTCGCTCTGGTTAACAGCATCATGGCTGAGTATTTCAAGGAACCCTACCCGGCACGCGCCGCTGTTGGCGTAGCTTCGCTGCCCAGAGGCGCACTGGTGGAAGCCGATGCGGTGATGGTGCTGGGCGCCTGAATTCGCCGCGCCCCGCCGTCGTGTCCGACCTGACCGCGATCAAGGGCGTCACCAAGCCCTTGCTGGCAAAACTGGCCAAGCTCGGCATCGCCACGCTAGACGACCTGCTGCTGCACCTGCCGCTGCGCTACCAGGACGCCACCCGCCTCACCCCTGTCCGCGACCTGCGGGTGGGGGATCAGGCGCAGGTGGAGGGCGAGATCGTCCATGCAGAAACCCAGTACCGTCCGCGCAAGGCGCTGATCTGTCAGCTGCAGGATGACGCCGGTGGCTTGCTGCACCTGCGCTTCCTGCATTTTTATCCTGGCCAGGTGGCCATGCTCAAGCCGGGCGTGCGCATCCGCGCCTTTGGCGAACCGCGGCCGGGATTTTTCGGCGCGGAGATGGTGCATCCGCAATGCCGGGCGGTGAAGGAGGGGATGCCGCTCGATGAGGCCTTGACGCCGGTATACCCGACCACCTCCGGACTGTCGCAGGCCACCTTGCGCAAGCTTGTCGCTGCGGCCATGCAACAGACCGATCTCGGCGAAACGTTGCCGGCCGATGTTTACTGCGCGCTGGCGTTGCCAAATTTTGCCGACAGCTTGAACCTTCTGCACCATCCACCATCCGATGCCGCGCTGGAAACTTTGCAAGGGCGCAGCCACGCTGCCTGGCGGCGGCTGGCGTTCGACGAGTTGCTGGCCCAGCAGCTCTCCATGCGCTGGCATCATGCGCGCCGCCGCGATCAGGGTGCGCCCAGGCTGCAGCCTCAGCAGCGCCTGACAACGGCCCTGCTGGATAGCCTGCCGTTCACCCTCACCGATGCCCAGCAAAAAGTATGGACGGAAATCAACCGCGACCTTGGTCAGCCGCATCCGATGCAACGCCTGCTGCAAGGCGACGTCGGCAGCGGCAAGACGGTCATCTCGGCATTGGCCGCGCTGCAGGCGGTGGAAAACGGCTGGCAGGCCGCCATTATGGCACCCACCGAAATTCTGGCCGAACAACATTACCGCAAACTGCACGACTGGTTGACGCCGCTGGGCATCAACCTTGCCTGGCTCACCGGCACTCAGCCCAAGTCAGCACGCGCAACCGCACTGGCAGCGGTTGCCAGCGGCACGGCGCAAGTTGTGGTTGGCACCCATGCCCTATTCCAGGAACTAGTGCAGTTTGCCCGACTGGGGCTGGCGGTGGTCGACGAACAGCACCGTTTCGGCGTGCATCAGCGCTTGGCGTTACGGCAAAAAGGCGTACAGCCACATCAGTTGATGATGAGCGCCACCCCCATTCCGCGCACGTTGGCGATGAGCTATTACGCCGACCTCGACGTGTCGGTGATCGACCAGCTGCCGCCTGGCCGTACACCGGTTACCACAAAACTTGTATCCGAATCGCGCCGTGAAGAAGTACTCACTCGCGTACGCGAGGCCTGCTGGCAAAGGCGGCAAGCTTACTGGGTGTGCCCGTTAATCGAGGAAAGCGAAGCGCTGCAACTCAAGACCGCGCTGGAAACCTACGAAAAACTCACCGCAGCCCTGCCAGAACTGAAAGTCGGGCTGATGCATGGCCGCATGAAGCCCGCCGAGAAACAGGCAGTAATGCAGGCGTTTACGGCCAACGAAGTGCAATTGCTGGTGGCGACCACGGTGATCGAGGTCGGTGTGGATGTGCCCAATGCCAGCCTGATGGTGATCGAGCATGCCGAACGCATGGGGTTGTCGCAGCTACACCAGTTGCGCGGCCGCGTCGGGCGAGGCTCGGCACAAAGCGCCTGCTTTCTGCTCTATCAGCTCCCGCTATCCGAAACTGCACGTGCCCGACTCAAGATCATCTACGAGAGCAACGATGGCTTCGAAATCTCCCGCGCCGATCTGCATTTGCGCGGTCCCGGTGAGTTCCTTGGTATCCGTCAAAGCGGTGTGCCATTACTGAGAATCGCTGACCTGGAACGCGATGCCGATCTGCTGGAAGCCGCACGTCATATCGCAGAAAGCCTACTGCGTGAACAGCCGCAGGCGGCAGAAGCCCACCTGGCGCGTTGGATGGGACGGGCAGGAGAGTATGTCAAAGTGTGATCGACGCCATATGGCATAATCAGCGCCGTGAAAACCCGTGCCAAGCATCCTTCCTCGCGCGCTGCATGGCTGCCCAAGCCAGCCGGCAGCGGCGCTTACCGGCACTGGCTGGTGAACGCGGGATCGCTGACCCGGCGTCTGCAAGCGCA
>DAOMFG010000129.1:0-5068 GCA_035429685.1 Methylophilaceae bacterium
CCGCTGACGTCGTCAAGAGCTACAAGACGTCAGCACATCCTTTCCAGGCAAAGTAGCCAACTGCGTTTGGATCGGCAATCTATGCAGGAAACACGTTCCACCTGTTGCTACTGCGGCGTCGGCTGCGGGGTCATCATCCAGAGCGAGAGTGGCCGCATTACCGGCGTACGCGGCGACCCGGAACACCCGGCCAACTTCGGACGGCTGTGCACCAAGGGTTCCACCTTGCATCTGTCCGCTCGCTCCGAAGGTAGGGCGCTATTCCCGGAACTGCGTGTTCAACGCGATATGCCGAGGCAGCGCGCCAGTTGGGACGAGGCTCTAGATCACGTTGCCGCGCGCTTCGCCGCCATCATCCAAGAGCACGGGCCAGATGCGATAGCGTTCTATATCTCTGGCCAGTTGTTAACAGAGGACTACTACGTCTTCAACAAGCTGGCCAAGGGTCTGATCGGTACCAACAACGTGGATACCAACTCGCGCCTGTGCATGTCCAGCGCGGTGTCGGGCTACAAAGCCACGCTTGGCGCAGACGCCCCGCCCGCCTGCTACGAGGACATCGACCACGCCGGCTGTATTTTTATCGCAGGTTCCAACACCGCTTACGCCCACCCCGTCCTGTTCCGCCGCATCGAGGACGCCAGGGCGCGCAACCCGCAACTGAAAATTGTCGTGGTCGATCCACGCCGCACCGACACCGCGCAGAGTGCCGACTTGCATTTGGCGATCCAGCCCGGCACGGACGTGGCACTGTTCAACGGCATGCTGCACCTGATGCTATGGGAGGGTGTGGTGGATAACGCCTACATCGCCGCCCATACTGCCAACTTTGACGCATTTAAGGCCACGCTACGCGACTACACGCCGAAAATGGTGGCCAATATCTGCGGCATCAGCGAAGACGATTTGGTCACAGCCGCGCGTTGGTTCGCCGCCGGCCCCACGCTGTCCATGTACTGCCAGGGACTCAACCAGTCCGCCAGTGGCACCGACAAGAATGCCGCACTCGTCAACCTGCACCTCGCCACTGGGCAGATCGGCAAGCCCGGTGCCGGCCCGCTATCACTCACCGGCCAGCCAAATGCCATGGGCGGGCGTGAAGTGGGCGGCATGGCCAACCTGCTGTCGGCCCATCGCGACTTGACCAATCCGCAGCACCGGCAGGAAGTTGCCAGACTGTGGGGCGTGGATACCGTACCGGAGAAACCCGGGAAAACCGCGGTGGAATTGTTCGAAGCGGTCAAAGGCGGTGAAATCAAGGCCATCTGGATCGCCTGCACCAACCCGGCGCAATCGATGCCCGACCTCAACAGCGTCACTGCCGCGTTGCAACGGGCTGAACTGGTGGTGGTGCAGGAGTGTTGCCGCAATACCGATACAACGCCGTTTGCAGATGTGCTGCTGCCCGCTAGCACATGGGGCGAGAGGGAAGGCACCGTCACCAACTCCGAGCGCCGCATCACCCACGTGCGGCCGGCCGTGGCCGCTCCCGGTGAAGCACGAGCCGACTGGGACATTGCAGTGGATTTCGCCCGCCGCTTGGGAAAACTGCTCGACAACGGCCGCGACGCCCGGCGGCTGTTCCCCTATGCTGCGCCAGAAGCCATTTTCGACGAACACCGTGCAACCACGCGCGGACGCGACCTTGACATCGGCGGCTTGTCCTATAGCCTGCTGGACACACAAGGACCGCAGCAATGGCCGTTCCCAGAAGGGGCAACGTCAGGCAGCGTGCGATTATATGCAGATGGCGTGTTCGAACAGCCGGACGGCAAGGCGTGCTTTGCCGATGTGCATTACCGCCCGACCGTTGAAAAAACAGATGCGCGTTATCCCTTGCATCTCACCACTGGGCGTTTGCGCGACCAATGGCACGGCATGAGCCGTACCGGTAACGTTGCCCAGCTATACAACCATGCCGAGGAACCTGCACTGTCCATGCACCGCGCCGACATGGAGCGGCGCGGTCTCGCCGACGGCGACATCGTCAACATCTCAAGCCGGCGCGGCAGTCTGGTCGCCAAAGTACAAGTCTCCGACGAATTGATGCCGACCCAGACCTTCTTCCCCATGCACTGGGGCAGCCGCTTCATGAACGGCGCCGGCTGCAACGCGCTCACCCTGCCCGCGTTCGATCCCGCATCGCGGCAGCCGGAATTCAAGCATTGCGCGATCAAGGTGGAAAAACTCGATTTCGGCTGGCACATGGTATTGATGCGGCGCGGCCACAACGTGCTGGACATGCTGGATACCGTGCAGCCGCTGCTGAGCCGCTTCGACTATGCCAGTTGCGGACTCTACGGCCGCGAGGACGGCATGCTGATGATGCGCGCGGCGCACCATGAAGCACCACCGCAAGCGCTGATTGATGAACTGGACGCGCTACTGATGTTGACCGAGGACACCCCCTGCCTCAGTTACCGCGACCACAAGCGCGGCATTTCCAAGCGCGTGGTGGTGGAAGACGGCTGCGTGAGCGGCGTACGCCTGTTGGGTGAAACGCGCGCGGCCGGGTGGCTGCGCGAAGCCATGCAGCAGACCGATTTCCCTGAGGAGGTCAGGCTGTGGGCTCTGGCGCCGTTGAACGCCCCGCCTAGCGGCAAGCAAGGCCGGGGGCGCATCATCTGTAATTGCCTGGATGTGTCGGAGCAGGAAATTCAGGCGGCGTTGGCCGAGGGCGCAGATTTGGCAACTTTACAGGCCAAGCTGAAGTGCGGCACCGAATGCGGCTCGTGCGTGCCGGAACTGCGCAAGCTAACTGTCGCCGCCCATGCCTGAGTTCGCCAGATATAAGGTGACCGACCGCAACACGTGGTCGCGCCCAAGGCGGCTGGAAACCAGTTGCTGCGCCTGTTGCAACGCGGCGTCGCCACGGGCTTGCAACGGCAGGAATACCTCCGCCTCCACCTTGCCGCCGAGATAGTGCAGCAGTACGCGATGCGGCTTGGGCAGCCCTTCCATCAGTAACGCCAGTTGTTCCAGCAACTCCTCGCGCGCCGGCAGACGCTGGGCGCGTTCGTCATGATGGCTGTCGTCCTCCGGGTCCACGTGCACCAGCACGTCGGCTACCATGGCATGGCTTTTCAACACCCGCGCCCGCGCCCGTTCGGCGATGCTGTGGCCCTCCGAAACGCTGATGCGCGGGTCGACCAATATGTGAGCGTCCACTAACGCCCGATGCGCCATGCGGCGGGTTCGCAGCTCGTGCAGGCTTTGCACGCCAGGCGAGTCGATCAAGGTCTGGCGGATGCTGTCTACCTCCTCTACTGACAGGCCGGCGTCAATCAGTTCCTGGAACGCATCCCAGGCGAACACCACGCCCATGCGCACAATCATGAAGCCGACGATAATCGCGGCCAGCGCATCGGCATAGAGAAGTCCCAGCAGGTTGCAGCCGATACCGATGGCCACCACCAGCGAGGAAGCGGCATCCGATCTGGCATGCCAGGCATTGGCAATCAGCATGGGTGAGCGGAGCTGTTCGCCAACACGCAGCATGTAGCGGAACAGACCTTCCTTTGCCAGCAAAGCGAGGCCCGCCGTCCACAAGGCTAACGGTGCCACGGGAGGAAGATTTTCAAGATCTTGCAGTTTGACCGCTGCTGCCACCATGATGGCACCGCCGGTGGCGACCAGGATGGCGCCCAAGGCGAAGGAGGCTGCTGTTTCCACTCGGCCGTGGCCGTAGGGGTGCCCTGCATCTGCCGGTACGTTGCTATGATGGCTGGCCAGCAGCACCAGAAAGTCACACACCAGATCCGACAGCGAATGCAGGCCATCAGCAATCAGGCTCTGCGAATGGGCAAGGAAGCCTACGATAACCTGTACCGTGGTAAGAACCAGGTTGACCCCGACACTGACCCAGGTTGAGCGGTTGGTCATGGCATGGCGCCGGGGGTCGTCAAACGAGACCAACTGCTGATGCTCGTGCTTGGCCATCACAAGCGTCGGCTACACGTCCAGGTTGCCCGCCCTGAGCGCATTGCTCTCAATGAAGGCGCGCCGCGGTTCGACCTGATCGCCCATCAAGGTGGTAAAGATTTCGTCAGCGGCTATGGCATCCTCGATCTGCACCTTGAGCAGGCGGCGAATTTGCGGATCCATGGTGGTTTCCCACAACTGTTCCGGGTTCATCTCGCCCAGCCCTTTGTAACGCTGAATGTTGAGGCCCTGCTTGGCTTCATTGAGCAGCCAGTCGAGCGCCTGCTTGAATTCTGCGATGGGTTGCTGCTTTTCACCACGCTTGATCTTGGCACCTGCACCCAGCAGGCCATGCAACATATCGGCGGTTTTTCGGATCTGGCGGTAGTCGCCGCTGGCCAGCAGCTCCGGGTCGATAATGCTGCATTGCAGGTTGCCGTGCAGGTATTTGTTGATTTCCAAACGGTAACTGGCGGTTTCCTGGTCAAAGCCGACCTTTACCTCGCAACCATAATCGGCAAGCTTTCCACGCAGTTCCTGTGCTGCCGCTTCCGCCGTGGTTTCATTGGTTAGATCAAGCATGGCCATGTGCTGCAGGGAACGCAGCACAACTTCATCATACAGCGGTGCCAGGCGCTTGACGATAGCTTCGGTGAGTACCATTTCCTTAGTCATCTGGGCCAAGGCATCACCTGCAATCACTCCAGCGCCTTCGTGCGTGGTTAGTTCTGCGTTGTTGAGAGCGGATTGCAGCAGGTATTCGTTGAGCTCGTGCTCATCTTTCAGGTAACGCTCATCCCTACTCTGCTTGACCTTATACAGCGGCGGCTGGGCGATGTAGATGTGGCCGCGCTCGACTAGTTCCGGCATTTGGCGATAAAAGAAAGTCAACAGCAGTGTGCGGATGTGCGCGCCGTCGACGTCGGCATCGGTCATGATGATGATGCGATGGTAACGCAGCTTGTCTGCGCTGAAATCGTCCTTGCCAATGCTGGTACCGAGTGCGGTGATCAGGGTGGCGATTTCCTGCGAAGACAGCAGCTTGTCGAAGCGCGCCTTTTCTACGTTGAGGATTTTTCCTTTTAACGGCAAGATCGCCTGGAACTTGCGGTCGCGGCCCTGCTTGGCGGAGCCGCCGGCGGAATCG
>DAOMFG010000130.1:0-5061 GCA_035429685.1 Methylophilaceae bacterium
CATTAATTTCGCGTCTGCGACGGGGGCGATTTGGGATGCCATCCGCGAAGCAAGACGCGTCGAATTGCAAGCCACTTCAAGCGGCTTGCGACATAAGGAGGGCGCCCAAATCGCCCCCGTCCCGTAGGGTTGCTGCAAGTAAAGCGCGTCTGCGGCGTTGCAAACGCTTGCGAATGGAACGACCATTCACTGCGCTACGCGCTTTGCATCCATCGCTTTCTTGGAGCAACGCAGGCGTGAAATTAATGCTAACACGCCCCAGTCCCGATTTTTTGACACAAAAACCGTCGAATTGTAACATGCGCGCCTGATGAGTAAACAGACCAACATCAACAGCCTTGAGTTTGCAGAGAAATCTCTGGAAATTCATGATATAATCGCGCCTCTCGATCTGGGGCGGTTGGCGGATATGCTGCATGGACGCGACGGGGAGTTGCGTTACGCCCTGAAGGGCAGCATCGACAAACAGGGTAAGCCGCAGCTTGAACTGCACCTGCAAGGCAAGCTGAATCTGGTCTGCCAGCGATGCCTGGGAGCGGTTGAATTTGCGCTCGACAGCACGACGCGCTTCATCATTGTTGCCAGCGAGGAAATGCTGCCGGCGCCGGAGGATGAAGATGACACGGTGGATTATATGGTGGCTGACCAGCACCTGTCCGTGGAGGCGCTGATCGAAGACGAGGTGCTGCTGAGCCTGCCACTGGCGCCCGCACATGAACAATGTAGTCCCGAAGCTAGCGGGACGCACGAACAAAAAGAAAGTCCCTTCAAGATATTGCAGGGGCTCAAGCTGGGCAGGAACTGAAGTTTCAATTTTTTTAGTTTAGGAGTGAGAAATGGCTGTTCAACAAAACAAGAAGTCGCCGTCCAAGCGCGGCATGCATCGTTCGCATGACTTTCTGACCAATCCGCCGCTGGCCGTCGAGCCGACGACTGGTGAAGTGCACCTGCGCCACCATGTCAGCCCCAACGGCTACTACCGTGGCCGCAAGGTATTGCCCGCCAAGGGCGAGTAAGCTTACTCGCTAGAACAGACGCGCCGTCCCCCTCATCAGGGGCGGCGCTTTGTTTATGGACATCACCCTCGCTATCGACGCCATGGGCGGCGACCACGGCCCCCATGTCACAGTACCTGCTGCGCTCGAAGCGCTGAAGCAGGACAGTGAAATCAATATTGTTCTGGCCGGACTGGCCGACGCCATTGAAGCGGAACTGCGCGCTCATGGCGCCGCCGCAAGTCCCCGCTTGCGCGTCCACCACGCCAGCGAAGTAGTGTCCATGGACGAGTCGCCGCAAAGCGCACTGAAGAACAAGAAGGACTCTTCCATGCGCGTGGCCATCAACCTGGTCAAAAGCGGTGAAGCCCATGCCTGCATCAGTGCCGGCAACACCGGCGCCCTGATGGCGACTGCCCGTTTCGTGCTGAAAACCCTGCCTGGTATCGACCGCCCGGCCATCGCCTCCGTACTGCCCAGCCAGCAGGGACAGACTTACATGATGGATCTGGGCGCCAACGCCGACTGCACCCCTGAGCATCTGCTGCAGTTTGCCATCATGGGCGCGATGCTGGTTTCCTGTGTGGAGCACAAGGAAAACCCCACCGTCGGACTGCTCAATATCGGCTCGGAAGACATCAAGGGCAACGAAGTAGTAAAGCAGGCCGGCGAACTGCTGCGTGCCAGCCACCTCAATTTTCACGGCAACGTCGAGGGTAACGACATCTACAAGGGCACGGTCGATCTGGTGGTGTGCGACGGCTTTGTCGGCAACGTAGTGCTCAAGGCCTCGGAAGGGCTGGCCCACATGATGGGCGGTTTCCTGACCCGTGAATTCAAGCGCAATGCGCTGACCAAGCTGGCCGCGCTGATCGCGTTGCCGGTGCTCAAGGCTTTCAAGCGCCGCCTGGATCCGCGCCGCTACAATGGCGCCAGTTTTCTGGGGTTGCGCGGCATCGTGGTGAAGAGCCACGGCGGCGCCGACAGTTTTGCCTTCCTGCACGCCATCCATACCGCGGTAGAAGAAGCGCGCAGCGGCGTGTTGCGCAGAATCACCGAGCAGCTGGAGATCGAACATTTGCAGCCCACCACGACTCAAGAGAAAGTTGCATGACCTATTCCCGCATTGCCGGAACCGGTAGCTATCTGCCGCAAAAAATTCTGACCAACGCCGACCTGGAGCGCATGGTCGATACCACGGACGAATGGATATTCGCCCGTACCGGCATCCGTCAGCGTCACATCGCGGCCGAAGATGAATATTCCAGCGACCTGGCCGAGCAGGCGGCAAAACGTGCGATCGAATCGGCCGGCATTGCCGCACAGGATATCGACCTCATCATCGTTGCTACCACCACTGCTGACCGCATCTTCCCCAGCACGGCTTGTTTGCTGCAGCACAAGCTCGGCATCGCAGGCTGCCCCGCGTTTGACGTGCAGGCTGTGTGCAGCGGCTTTGTCTATGCGCTGACCACCGCCGACCAGTTCATCAAGAGCGGTATGGCAAAATGTGCGCTGGTCGTGGGCGCCGAGACCATTTCGCGCATTACTGACTGGACGGATCGCAGCAACTGCATCCTGTGGGGCGACGGCGCCGGCGCTGTGATTCTTGCCGCCAGTGACGAACAGGGTATCATTTCCACCCACCTGCATGCCGATGGCAGCTACAACGACCTGCTGCACGTTCCGCGTGGCGCCACAAACCAGGACTGCAAGCCTACCATCCAGATGGAAGGCAACGCCGTATTCAAGATGGCGGTCAATACGCTGGACGCCATCGTCGATGAGACCCTGGGCGCCAATGGCATGGAAAAGGCGCATGTAGACTGGCTGGTGCCACATCAGGCCAACATCCGCATTATCCAGGCCACGGCCAAGAAACTCGGCATGAGCATGGAGCAGGTGGTGGTCACCGTGGGTGAACACGGCAACACTTCAGCAGCGTCAATTCCGCTGGCACTGGACGTCGCCGTGCGTGACGGCCGGATCAAGCGCGGAGAAACGATCCTGATGGAAGCTTTCGGTGGCGGGTTCACCTGGGGTTCGGTATTGCTCAAGTACTAGGATATGACGATGAAATTTGCTTTTCTTTTTCCGGGACAGGGTTCCCAGTCGGTCGGCATGATGCAGGGTTTCGGCGACTTGGCCGTCATCCGTGATACTTTTGTCGAGGCCTCCGACGTACTCGGTCAGGATTTTTGGCGCATGGCGACCGAGCCCAACGAAGAACTGAACAAGACCGCCAATACCCAGCCTTTGATGCTGACAGCCGGTATCGCCACATGGCGCGCCTGGCAGCAGGCGGGTGGCACACAGCCGACCATGATGGCCGGCCACAGCCTGGGCGAATATACCGCACTGGTTGCTGCCGGCGCACTGGATTTCGCTTCGGCTCTGCCTCTGGTTCGCTATCGTGCCGAGGTGATGCAGGGAGCGGTTGCCGAGGGGGTAGGGGCTATGGCGGCGATTCTTGGTCTGGACGACGACACGGTGCGCGCGGTATGTGCAGAATCCGCCCAAGGCGAAGTGCTGGAAGCCGTCAATTTCAATTCGCCGGGGCAGGTAGTCATTGCCGGCAACAAGGCAGCCGTGGAGCGCGGCATGGAAGCCGCCAAGGCCAGGGGCGCCAAACGCGCGCTGATCCTGCCGGTCAGTGTACCGTCGCATTGCGCGCTGATGAAGCCGGCGGCAGAAAAACTGCAAGCCTGCCTGGCAGATGTCGCCGTTTCGGTACCGCAGGTTCCGGTTCTGCATAATGCCGACGTGGCGGCTTATAACGAGGCCGCACAGATCAAAGAAGCCCTGGTGCGCCAGCTTTACAGTCCGGTGCGCTGGGTCGAGACGGTCCAGACGATGGCGGCACAAGGCATCACCCAGGCGGCAGAATGCGGCCCCGGCAAGGTGCTGGCAGGCCTCAACAAGCGCATTGTGGCGGAAATGCCCTGCGTGGCGCTGATCGGCGGCGACGCCTTGGCCGAAACCAAACTCCAATTTATTTGAGGGGAATGAACATGCTCGAAGGACAGATTGCGCTGGTGACAGGCGCCAGCCGTGGCATCGGCGCCGCTATTGCCCGGGAACTAGGTCAGCAGGGCGCTATCGTGATCGGCACCGCCACCAGTGCGGGCGGCGCGGAACAGATTGGCCAGGCTTTGCAGCAGGCCGGCATCAAGGGTGCCGGCATGGCGCTGGATGTCAATGATGCTGCGCAGGTCGAGGCCGTACTCAAGGAAATTTCAGAAAAATTCGGTGTGATCTCCATTCTGGTCAACAATGCCGGCATCACACGCGACACCCTGTTGATGCGCATGAGCGAGGACGACTGGGATGCGGTGCTGTCCACCAATCTCAAGTCGGTATTCCGCCTGTCGCAGGCCGTGCTGCGTCCGATGATGAAAGCGCGCTACGGCCGCATCATCAGTATTTCCTCGGTGGTTGGCCACATGGGCAATGCCGGCCAGACCAATTATTCCGCCGCCAAGGCCGGCATGGCGGGCTTCACCAAGTCGCTGGCGCAGGAGGTCGGCAGCCGCGGCATCACCGTCAACTGCGTGGCGCCTGGCTTCATCGACACCGACATGACGCGCGACCTGCCGGAAGAACAGCGCAACAAGTTGCTGCAGCACATTCCGCTGGGGCGGCTGGGGCAGGTGGAAGACATTGCCGCGGCGGTGTCTTTCCTGGCATCGGCACGAGCCGGCTATGTCACCGGCGAGACGCTGCATGTCAACGGTGGCATGTACATGGCGTAATGCCTTTTTGAATTCCTCGGGACTTTTGCTAAAATAGCCCGAGTTTTTGCTGTACTCAAATGCTGTAACTTACTTTAAAGGGGAACCAAATGTCCGATATCGAAGCGCGCGTCAAGAAGATTGTTTCCGAGCAACTGGGCGCCAATGAAGCCGACGTCAAGAACGAATCTTCCTTCGTGGATGACCTGGGTGACGATTCTCTCGACAATGTTGAACTGGTAATGGCGATGGAAGAAGAGTTCGAATGCGAAATTCCGGATGAAGATGCCGAGAAGATCACTACCGTCCAGCAAGCGATCGACTACGTCAACGCG
>DAOMFG010000131.1:0-1190 GCA_035429685.1 Methylophilaceae bacterium
CCGCTGACGTCGTCAAGAGCTACAAGACGTCAGCACATCCTTTCCAGGCAAAGTAATCCGGTTGGTCTGTCGTTCCAGGAAACCCAGGCTTTTCGCCTGGGTTTTTTTACGTCATGAAACTGGAAATCTGTTGCGAAGTAATTTTTCCATCATGCAAGGCGCTAGCCACCAAAACGCCGCTGATGCCAATGTCAGAAAGACGCTGCAAGTCAACGGCGTCCCGGACCCCACCCGCTGCATACACTCGTCTTCGTCCGGCAAGTTTCTGTAAACATGACAGTTTTTCCATGTCCATCCCTTCGTAGCTGCCGACTTTTTCCAGAGTCATGCAGATCAGCCTCTGTGGCCAGAGCGTTGTGTTCTCAAGCAATTCTGGAGGTCCCATAAAGCCCTGTCTGCCAAAGTCAAGAGAGAGTACGGCGTCGCTGTCGCGTGCATGCAGTTGCTGCAACTGAGCCAGAGTTTCCAGCCGCTCGCTGCCGATGATGCAAGTCAGTCCCATATCCTGCACGGCAACAAGCTGCCGGTGATACGTGACACCAGCATCCAGCCAGAGCTTGATATGCGGGAAATGCTGGCGCAGCGTAGAAACTTTATCCAGGTTGCTGCCCAGCCCCTGAATGGCGTCCAGATCGGCAATGTAGAGTGACTTGAATGGGTATAATCCCAGTAGGGCTTGGGCGATGTCCTTGGGTGAAGTGGAATCGCACAACAATGAGCGAATAGGCTGGTAACTGCCGCGCTCCCCTTGTTGCGCCCGTACTATCTGACCGCCTAGCAAATCAATGACCGGGATAATTTCCACGTGAGAATTTTCGTTTGTGAATTCGTGACTGGTGGTGGATTATACCGCGGGCCCCTGCCTGAATCTCTGGCACGCGAAGGCGGACTGATGCTGGAAGCGCTGCTGGCCGATCTGGTTGAAGTGTCGGATGTGCAACTCGTCACCAGCCGTGATGCCCGCCTGCCTGCACTTGGTGGGCAGGCTGAAGTGGTGATGGTGGGGGCGGCCGACAATGCTTGGGAAATCTGGGAACAATGCATCCGGCAGTCCGACGCTGTTTGGCCGATTGCGCCGGAAAGCGACGGCGTGCTGGAGCAATTGAGCCGGCTGGCTCTAAAGCACGGCAAATGCCTGCTAAATAGTACTCCCGTGTCAGTGGCTATCGCTGCCAGCAAGCAGAAAACGC
>DAOMFG010000131.1:1204-5060 GCA_035429685.1 Methylophilaceae bacterium
GACTCTGGCGGACGCGTGCTTGAGTGTGGTGCCGACATTCAGGCCAGGCGAGGGGCTTCCGCCCTACGATGGCCAATGGGTGGTGAAACCGGATGACGGTGTCGGCTGTGATGACAGCCGCTGTTTCGAGGATGCCGCAACCATGCAGGCGTGGCTGGAACAGCATGGCCGGCGCCGTACCCATATCCTCCAGCCTTATCTTCCCGGAATCGCTGCCAGCCTGTCCATGCTGTGCCGTGATGGCAAGGCCTGGCTGCTGAGCTGTAACCGCCAGTTGGTGGAGTTGCGGCAGGGCATTTTCAGTTACCACGGCAGCGTACTCAATGGCGTGGCGCAGTATTGGGATGATTTTCAGCAAGTAGCGGACGCAGTGGCCAGCGCCATGCCTGGTCTGGCGGGTTATGCGGGGGTGGATGTGCTGGTAGATGATGGACGTATTACCGTGCTTGAAGTCAACCCGCGCCTGACCACCTCGTATACCGGCCTGCATCGTGCCACGGGATGCAACCCGGCAGAGCTGGTGGTGGACTTGCTTTATAATAAAACCCTCCAAACGCTTCCGCGCGTCGAGCGCAATGTTGTGACAATATCCCTCAATGAATAACAAGCTACCCTTAACACTCGGCTGGGATCTCGGGGGTGCGCATTTGAAGGCGGCGCTGGTTGATGCCGATGGCCGTGCGCTGCGTGTGTTCCAGCAGCCCTGCCCATTGTGGCGCGGATCGGCGCATCTGGAGCAGGCCATCGCGGCGGTGATGGCCGGGTTGGGAGATTCGCCGTTACGGCATACGGTGACCATGACCGGCGAACTCGCGGACATCTTTCCCAGCCGCGGCGAAGGCGTGGCGCATCTGACACAACTGATGGCGGATCGTCTGGGCGATGCGGATTTGCTTATCTATGCCGGCCGTAGCGGTTTGGTGGCGACGCATGCCGTGCTGGAGCACCTGGCCGATATCGCCTCCGCCAACTGGCATGCCAGCGCGGCTTTCCTGGCAGCCAGGGGCGCGCAGGGGCTATTCATCGATGTCGGTAGTACCACCGCGGATCTGGTGGTGCTTCATCATGGCCAGCTGGCTACCCGTGGCTATTCTGATGCCGAACGGATGCGTTACGACGAACTGGTTTATACCGGAGCAATACGCACGCCAGTGATGGCGGTAGCACAACAACTACCATTTTCCGGTGAATGGCAACGTCTTGCTGCCGAGCATTTTGCCACCATGGCGGACGTCTACCGGCTGACTGGGGAATTGCCGGAAAGCTACGACATGGCGGACACCGCTGACGGCGGCGAGAAGACGCCGCAAGCCAGTGCCCGCCGTCTGGCGCGCATGGTCGGGCGCGACCTGCAAGATGCGCCCATGCCGCAATGGCGGCAATTGGCATTTGCCGTGCGCTCGCAGCAGTTGCACCTGCTGCAATCCGCTGTCGAACGAACTTTGTCACATGCTCTGCTGGACGATGAGGCTCCCCTGATCGGGGCTGGGGCCGGCCGCTTCCTGGTGCGTGAGCTGGCGAGCCGTCTCGGTCGCAAATACCGCGATGCCTCTGAGTGGGTGACGGCTGTCCCGGAAACCGCCGAGTGGGCCGGCATATGCTTGCCAGCCTATGCCGTGGCCTGGCTGGCAAGAAACGAAGCATGATTGCCGAGCTGCCTTATCGTGCCAACGGTGCCGAACTGTTCGGGCACATTGCCCAGCGGCCGTGGGCGGTCTACCTTGACAGCGGCCGTCCTGGCAGCAGTTACGGTCGCTACGACATCCTTGCCGCCGACCCTTTCATCACCCTGGTGACTCGATGCGGGAAAACCGAAATCCGCCAGGGCGAGGATGTCCGTATTTCCTCGGAAGACCCGTTCATGCTGTTGCAGCGAACCTTGCGGCAGTTTCCTGCCAGTGCCGGCGAGCTGCCATTTGCCGGAGGCGCCATCGGCTATTTTTCCTACGACCTGGCGCGGCGTCTGGAACATTTGCCGGATACCGCCGTGGATGCCGAGCATATGCCGGAAATGGCGGTGGGGGTCTACGACTGGGCGGTAGTGCTGGATCATGAACAGCGTCGCGCCTGGCTGGTAGGGCAGGGCTTCGATGCTCGCACGCAGCAGCGCTGGGATGAGTTGCGTGCATTGTTCAGTGCGTCTGCTGTGACTCAGGCAGAAACCTTCAAAACCACCGGTCTGATATCTTCCAATATGGATATGGACACCTATGCCGCAGCATTCCGGCGCGTGCTGGATTACATCCAGGCCGGTGACTGCTACCAGGTCAACCTTGCGCAGCGTTTCAGTACGAAGGCAGAAGGCGACGCGTGGACGGCCTACCTGCAGCTGCGCCGCATCAGCCCGGCGCCTTTCTCCGCCTACCTCAATACGCCGGCGGCGCAGATACTGTCAGCTTCACCGGAATGCTTCCTCAAAGTGCGTGACGGCCGGGTCGAAACCAAGCCGATCAAGGGCACGCGGCCGCGTTCCCTTGATCTGGCACAGGACCTGGAGAACGCTGACGAACTGCGCGCCAGCCTTAAGGACAGGGCAGAAAACCTGATGATCGTCGACCTGCTGCGCAATGACATCGGCAAGAGTTGCGCAGTCGGTTCGGTCAAGGCGGAACGCCTGTTCGAACTGGAGAGCTTCGCCAATGTGCATCATCTGGTGAGCACTGTCACTGGCACCTTGGCGGAGGGGCGTGACGCCATCGACCTGCTGCGTGGCTGCTTTCCAGGCGGATCCATTACCGGTGCGCCCAAGCTGCGGGCAATGCAGATTATCGAGGAACTGGAACCGCACCGGCGTGGCGTGTATTGCGGCGCCATCGGCTACATCGGTTTCGATGGCAACATGGACACCAGCATTGCCATTCGCACAGCGGTCTATTCCGGCGGCAGCATCCGCTTCTGGGCCGGCGGTGGCATCGTCGCCGATTCGGAGATGGATAAGGAATACCGCGAGACCTGGGATAAGGCGAGCAGCATGCTGCAACTGATGGAACAATTTCATGTGGGTGGTTAAGCTCGGTGGCAGCCTGCTAGGCACGCCGGAGCTGAGGCAATGGCTGGATCTGTTGGCAAGGCAGAGCGACGGCCGCGTCGTTATTGTCCCCGGCGGCGGCATCTTTGCCGACACTGTGCGCAG
The DNA here is from genome assembly GCA_035429685.1 of Methylophilaceae bacterium. Classification (GTDB taxonomy): domain Bacteria; phylum Pseudomonadota; class Gammaproteobacteria; order Burkholderiales; family Methylophilaceae; genus DAOMFG01. The sequence goes on from DAOMFG010000131.1 coordinate 4,338, forward strand.
CGCCCAAACCGTGGGTGGCTACGATGATGTGGCGGCACACCATATGGCGCTACTGGGCATGGAGCAGTACGGTCTGGCATTGCAATCCTTGCAGCCGCAATTGGTGACGGCATCCTCCGAGCTGGAAATTGCCGAACGCTCCTGGCAGCATCGCGCCATCGTCTGGCTACCCAGCCAGATGGTGCTGGCGGATGACAGCATCCCTATGAACTGGGAAGTGACCTCGGACAGCCTGGCCGCTTGGCTGGCGCGCAAGATTGGCGCCAACCGCCTGGTGCTGGTCAAGCACGTCGAGTTTACCCGGTTGCAGCCGCCGTTGCGGCAATTGGTGGAGGAGGGTGTTCTGGATGCCGCTTTCACGGAATTTGCCACAGGTTTGGCCTGTCCAATACACGTTGTCGACAAGTCCGGCTATGCCGATTTTGCATTGGCACTGGCGGGTGCGCCGATTCCTACGCTGGCATTCTGAAGCCCTGCAAGGAGCACGCCATGACTGAACATGCCTATACCGAAGAGGAAATTCGCAGCCGGCTGACCGCCGAGTTGCCGCACTGGTACTACGAGGATGGTTGGATTCGCCGCAAATACAAGACCGCCGGCTGGAAGGCCACGCTGATGGTAGTCAACACCGTCGGCCATCTGGCGGAAGCCGCCTGGCACCACCCAGATCTCACCGTTTCCTACGCCTTTGTCATTGTCAAGCTGGTCACGAATACCGCCAAA
>DAOMFG010000132.1:0-5046 GCA_035429685.1 Methylophilaceae bacterium
CCTCCTGCCGCACGGGCCAAGGGCCTGATCATGGCTGGCAATCCCATCGATGCAGCGTTCGGTAGCTGACCCCGCGGTCGGTCACCACCGACTCCACTAGCGCAATCGACTCGACCGGCCATTCGATGTGCACGACCGACTGCGGTTCGAGCGCATGCTCGACATGACGCAGCAAAGTCACGTGCGGTGAAAAAGCGCGCTCTTCGAAGCTGAATCCGGCCATGGATACTGCTTCTCGCAACGCTTGCGCAAGTCGGGACAGGGCGGCATTCTGGCCTGTCGTCGTAACGTAACCGATGCGATTGTGCCGCCAGCAGCAAAACTGTCCCAGCGTCAACAAGAACGGGCTGGCCTCCAGCCCATCCAGCGCATTGCATAACACCTGCAGCCGGCGCATGGGTACCGCCCCAAGAAATAACAGGGTCAGGTGCAGCGTTTCAGCGCGCATCACCCGGCCGCCGCAAAGTTTGTGGTAGCGCACGGCCAGATCATGCAATTGTTGCCGTTGCGCAAGCGGCGGCCACAGTGCAAAAAATATCCTAGCCTGCTCAGGGTCGCTTTCCTGTCGCTGAATATTCGCCTTCATCTATTGCCTTACCCGCGTTTTTTAACAACAATGGTGCCGTAAAGACGTTAGACTCTCACAACATGTTGAATCAGGCCATCCCCGACTTCGAGCTTCCTGCCACCGGCGGCAAACCATTCAGGCTTTCGCAGTATGCCGGAGTCAAGCTGGTACTTTATTTTTACCCCAAGGATGCTACGCCGGGGTGCACTAACGAGGGACTGCAGTTCCGTGACCTGCATGACAGTTTCAGGCAGGCGAACGCGGAGATCTTCGGCGTTTCCCGCGATAGCCTGAAATCGCATGAAAACTTCAAGGCTAAATTCAGTTTCCCGTTCGACCTGATTTCAGATGCTGATGAGTTGGCTTGCAATCTGTTCGGCGTCATCAAAATAAAAAACATGTATGGCAAGCAGGTGCGCGGTATCGAGCGCAGCACGTTTGTGCTCGATGGCAATGGCGTATTGCGCCAGGGATGGCGTGGCGTCAAGGTCGATGGCCACGCTATGGAAGTTCTCGATTTCGTCAATTCACTCTAGGAAACTCGTCCGGCATGGTTAAAAAACAAAGCCCCAGCAAACTGTTCGTGCTCGACACCAACGTCCTGATGCACGACCCCTCCAGCCTGTTCCGCTTCGAGGAGCACGATGTCTACCTGCCCATGGTGACACTGGAAGAACTGGACAACAACAAGAAGGGCATGACGGAAGTCGCGCGCAACGCCCGCCAGGCCAGCCGCTATATCGACGAAATCATCGGCCCGCGACCGGGCAATCTGGAGGAAGGCAGCTCGTTGGCGCTCAACAGCAACCGCCTCAGCACCGGCCGCCTGTTCCTGCAGACCCACGCGGTCAGCGTCGAATTGCCCATGCTGGCGGGTAGCAAGGCGGACAATCAGATCCTGGCGGTGGTGCATTACCTGCAGAAAAAACACCCGGAACGCCAGGTCATCCTAGTCAGCAAGGACATCAACATCCGCATTAAGGCACGCGCCATGGGGGCGTCGGCGGAAGATTATTTCAACGACAAGGTGCTGGAGGATACCGACCTTCTCTACACCGGCATGAAGGATCTGCCACAGGATTTCTGGGACACCCACAGCAGGAACATGGAGTCATGGCAGGATTCCGGGCGCATGTTTTACCGCGTCTCCGGCCCTTTGTGCCAGAGCCTGCTGATCAACCAGTTTCTCTATTACGAATTCGACAAGCCTTTTCACGCCATCGTACGCCAGCAGGAAGGCAAGACGGCGGTGCTGGAGGTGCTCAAGGATTATACCCAGCCCAAACACAACGTCTGGGGCATCACTGCGCGCAACCGCGAACAGAATTTCGCCCTCAACCTGCTGATGGATCCTGACGTGGATTTCATCACCCTCCTAGGCCAGGCCGGCACCGGCAAGACCTTGCTCACACTGGCCTCCGCCCTCACCCAGACCCTGGACAAGAAAATCTACAGTGAAATCATCATGACCCGTGTGACTGTGCCGGTAGGCGAGGACATCGGTTTCCTGCCCGGCACCGAGGAGGAAAAGATGGCGCCATGGATGGGCGCGCTGGAAGACAATCTGGACGTGCTCAACAAGACGGATGACGAGGCTGGCGATTGGGGACGTGCCGCAACCCAGGATTTGATCCGCACCCGCATCAAGATCAAGTCGCTCAACTTCATGCGCGGCCGCACTTTCCTGCACAAGTTCCTCATCATCGACGAGGCACAGAACCTGACGCCCAAACAGATGAAAACCCTGATTACCCGTGCCGGACCGGGAACCAAGGTCGTCTGCCTGGGCAATATCGCGCAGATCGACACCCCTTATCTGACCGAAGGCAGCTCCGGCCTGACCTATGTTGTCGATCGCTTCAAGGGCTGGGAACACAACGGCCACGTCACCCTGATGCGCGGGGAGCGCTCCAGGCTGGCCGATTTCGCCGCTGAAGTACTCTAGCTCGTTAATGACCACGCGAACCGCAGGTACCATAAACCAGGGCTTCTATACCATTCTGGCGGCACAGTTCCTGTCGGCGCTGGCCGACAACGCACTGCTGTTTGCCGCCATTGCGATGCTGGCACGGCTGAGTGCGCCAGACTGGCATACGCCGCTGTTGCAGCAGTTTTTTGTCTATGCCTATATCGTGCTCGCCCCTTTTGTCGGCCCCTTCGCCGATGCGCTGCCCAAGGGGCGGGTGATGTTCATCTCCAATGCCATCAAATTTCTGGGCTGCCTTGCCATGCTGCTCGGCATGCAACCGCTGTATGCCTATGGCATTGTCGGCATCGGCGCGGCGGCATACTCTCCCGCCAAATACGGCATCCTGACTGAATATCTCCCCCCCCAACTGCTGGTGAAAGCCAACGCCTGGATGGAAGGGTCGACGGTCATCGCGATCATTCTCGGCATCGTCGTCGGCACGTGGCTGGCAGAGATAGACCCCTCTTTTGCAATCAAGGTGATTACCGGCCTCTACCTCGCTGCCGCAGTTTTCAACCTGTATATCCCCAAGGTGCCGCGCGACCATCGCCTGCCGAAGAAAAATCCGTTGTACATCCTGCACGACTTCTGGCATTCATTGGCTGCCTTGTGGCGCGATCGGCAGGGGCAGGTATCGCTGGCTGTCACCACGCTGTTCTGGGGAGCCGGTGCAACACTGAAACTGGTCGTACTCGTCTGGGCCGTCGCAACACTTGGCTTCAGTGCATTTCATGCAGGACTGCTGATCGTCGCGGTCGCTCTCGGCATCGCGGCAGGCTCGATATTGGCTTCACGCTACGTCACCCTGGAAAAATCGTTTAAGGTCCTGCCCGCAGGCATCGTGATGGGGCTACTGGTCATGTCCATGGTGCTGGTGAGCGACTGGCGCATCGCCGCACTGGTTCTTTTCCTGATCGGCGCATTCAGCGGCTACTTCGTCGTACCCCTCAACGCGCTGCTACAGCATCGTGGTCACATCCTGATTGGCGCAGGCCATTCCATCGCGGTACAGAACTTCAACGAGAACCTCGGTATCCTGCTACTTACCGGTGCCTATCTGTTCATGGTCAAGCATGCATTATCCATCAACTGGATCGTCATCATTTTCGGCGCATTCATCAGCCTGGTCATGGCCGCCATCTATCGCACCTATCGCAATCAATAGCTTGTGCGACCCCATAAAAAAGCCGCGGCTTGTCCCCCGTGGCCTTTTAGCATCGCCCGATCAATGCAACTTCACGTGCGGTTCCGTACGGCGGGTAATCATGCGTGCCAACGTATCCAGTAATACCTTGCTGAATCCATGCAATGCAAGTAAATGCGTCTTGTACAACGCATCGTACATGATGCGAGCCACCACGCCCTGAATAAACAGGTCGCCCTTGGTCAGCCCGCCCATCAGATTGCCGACGGTGGTGTACTTGCCCATGCTCACCAGCGAACCGAGATCACGGTATCGGTAGCTGGGCAAGGGCCTGTCGTTGATGCGGTGAATAAGGCTCTTCACCAGCATGGATGCCTGCTGATGTGCAGCTTGTGCACGCGGCGGTACCAGCTGCCCCTTGCCGGCCTCTGGCCATGGACAAGCGGCACAATCGCCGAAAGCAAAAATGTCCGGGTCGCGCGTCGCCTGCAAGGTCGAACTTACGACCAACTGGTTAGACCAGTTGGTTTCCAGGCCTAGATTTTTGAGAAAGTCCGGCGCCTTGATGCCCGCCGCCCACACCACCATTCTAGCGGGGATGAACTTTCCGCTCTCTGTGTGAACACCGCCGGCGTCCACCTTGGTCACACGGGTGCCGAGACACAGCTCAACGTTCAGTTCCAACAACTGCTTTTGCACCGCCAGTGAAAGATGTTCGGGCAGTGCAGGCAGCACACGGGGGGAGGCTTCGACGACACTGATCCGGATATCGCGGTCGGGGTCGATGCGGTCCAGCCCGTAGGCCGTCAGCTCGCGTGTGGTATTGTGCAGTTCCGCTGCCAGTTCCACGCCAGTTGCGCCACCACCGATGATGGCCACGTTCAACTGCCCCTGACCCAACGCCCATTCCTGAGTCTGTGCGCGGATATAAGCGTTAATCAGGCGCTTGTTGAACAGCGCGGCGTCTGCCTGCGTATCCAGTGCGAAGCAATGCTCGGCGACCCCCGGGATACCAAAATCGTTGGAAACGCTGCCGACGGCGATGACCAGCGTGTCGTACTTGAGCGAGCGGCGCGGTATGAGTTGCGTGCCTTCGTCATCGAACACCGGCGACAGATAAATTTCCTTCATCGCCCGGCTCATGCCTTCCATGGCGCCGAGGCGATATGTGAAATGGTGCCAGCGCGCCTGGGCCATGTACTCCAGTTCGTGCTGATCGATGTCCATGCTGCCGGCGGCGACCTCGTGCAGCAAAGGTTTCCACAAATGCGTGGGGGTCTTGTCCACAAGGGTGATCTCGTCCTTGCCTTTTTTGCCCAGTTTGTCGCCAAGACGGGTCGCCACCTAAAGCCCTCCCGCACCACC
>DAOMFG010000133.1:0-5004 GCA_035429685.1 Methylophilaceae bacterium
TGGGAAATCTTCCGCGACACCCTGATCGAACAAGCCGAACAGGGCGTGGACTACTTCACCATCCACGCCGGCATCCGCTTGCAGCACATCCCGCTCACCGCCAAGCGCATGACCGGCATCGTCTCGCGCGGCGGCTCCATTATGGCCAAGTGGTGTCTGGCGCACCACAAGGAATCCTTCCTCTACGAACATTTCGAGGACATCTGCGAAATCATGAAGGCCTACGACGTCAGCTTCAGTCTGGGCGACGGCCTGCGTCCGGGTTCGATTTACGACGCCAACGACGAAGCGCAGTTCGCCGAGCTGATGACGCTGGGCGAACTGACCAAGATCGCCTGGAAGCACGACGTGCAGACCATGATCGAAGGCCCCGGCCACGTGCCCATGCACCTCATTAAAGAGAACATGGACCTGCAGCTGAAACATTGCGACGAAGCGCCGTTCTACACCTTGGGCCCGCTCACCACCGATATCGCCCCGGGTTACGACCACATCACCTCCGGCATCGGCGCCGCCATGATTGGCTGGTACGGCTGCGCCATGCTGTGCTACGTCACTCCGAAAGAACATCTGGGCCTGCCGGAGAAAGAAGACGTGCGCGTCGGTATCGTCACCTACAAGATCGCCGCCCACGCCGCCGACCTCGCCAAAGGCCACCCCGGCGCGCAAATCCGCGACAACGCGCTCTCCAAGGCCCGCTTTGAATTCCGCTGGGAAGACCAGTTCAACCTCGGCCTCGACCCGGAAAAAGCCAAGGAATTCCACGACGAAACCCTGCCGCAGGAAGGCGCCAAGCAGGCCCACTTCTGCTCCATGTGTGGCCCCCACTTCTGCTCCATGAAAATTACCCAGGACGTGCGCGACTATGCCGCCAGCCAGGGGCTTTCCGAACAGGAAGCGCTACAGAAGGGCATGCAGGAAAAGGCGGTGGAATTCGTCAAGAAGGGGGCTGAGGTTTATCAGAAGGCTTGATGGTTTTTCGCCATGCAAGCAAGATAAGCATGACGAACATGCGGCGCACTGCAGGCGGGTGCGCCCTACGACAGCACACCAGTCTTTGATAATGCATATCGCGAATCATGACATCTGACCATCAACCCATTTACACGGCGGAAGAAGCCCTCAATCGCCTGAAAGCGGGCAACGCGCGCTTCGTCAGCGGCCATGCGCGCTTCCCTACGGTGCAGAAGGAGGTTCTGGCGGAGCTGGCCCTTGGCCAGCAGCCCTACGCCACGATACTGGGTTGCAGCGATAGCCGTGTGCCACCGGAGCTGGTCTTTGACGCCGGGTTCGGCGAGCTGTTTGTCGTGAGGGTGGCGGGCAATGTGCTCGGCCCCTCCATCCTGGGTACGCTGCAATATGCAGGCACGCATCTCCACACACCGCTTTTCGTCGTCATGGGCCACGAGGGATGCGGGGCGGTGCAGGCCGCGATTGCCTCGAAATTCCACGGCGCCACGCAAAAAAGCCGGATCGAGGTGCTGCTAGAGAACATCCTGCCGGCGCTGGATGACCTTGATGGCACACAGCCTGCCGAGGCGCTGCTCCATTCGGCGGTCGAAGCCAATGTCCGGCATACAATACGCGAACTACTCGCAACGCCTGAAGCACAGGCCCGCCTTGAGGAGGGAAAAATCAGGCTGGTCGGCGCGCTATACGACATCGAGTCGGGGCACGTCAGGTTTCTGGAATAGCGCCACTATCGTGGGCTTGTAGGTTGGCGCTGAACGAAGTGAAGCCCAACGGTTACTAAAATGGTTAGGCTTCGCTACACGCCACGCCAGCCATAGAAATTCGGTGCAGCAAGTCACCAGAATGGGATCGGACACGATAATTGTCGAACGCCAGCATGAATACAAATTCCCTGATTTGCCGCCCCAACTGCGGCGCTTGTTGTATTGCCCCCTCGATCAACTCCCCCATCCCCGGCATGCCCAACGGCAAGCTTGCCGGGGTGCGTTGCATCCACCTCGCAGAAGATTATCGTTGCGCGCTGTTCGGACTACAGGAGCGCCCGGCTTTCTGCGTCGGGCTAAAGCCCGCAGTTGAAATGTGCGGAGAAACCCGCGCACAGGCGCTGACGTGGTTGACCCGCCTGGAACAGGCCACGACGCCTGAGATATAAGCAGGCGCCATCACCAGAAATCAAGGCACTTCGGCGTAATTCATACGTGCCAGTATGATACCGGTCTTGCGCGCCAGGCCACGCGCGCCGCGGTGACTGTCGTAGTAACGCGGGTTGGGCACCATGGCAGCCAATCTGGCCGACTGCTCCGGACCCAGACCAGCAGCAGAGGTTTTGTAGTAGTGGCGCGCGGCAGCCTCGGCGCCGAACACGCCGTTGCCCCACTCGATGACGTTGAGATAAATCTCGAAAATACGGCGCTTCGTCATCATCTGTTCCAGCATCAGCGTGATTGCCGCTTCTTCCAGCTTGCGCCATGGCGTGCGCTTGGTGGAGAGGAACAGGTTCTTGGCGAGCTGCTGGCTGATGGTGGAGCCGCCGGCGACGATCTTGCCTTTCTTCATGTTTTTTTCGTATGCTTTCTGCATACCTTCCCAGTCAAAGCCTTCATGGTCGACGAATTTGGCGTCCTCGGCGGCGATGACGGCACGTTTGAGATACATGGAGATACGGTTGTAGGGCACCCACTTGTGGCGCAGCTGGGCGTCTGGATTCTTTTCCTGCATGATTTCCAGCCGGTTTTCCATGAAGGCGCTGGAATCAGGGTTGTGGTTTACCCACCAGCAGATGTGGAGGAATATCCACGCCTGGTAGAGCACGATCAGCAGGAGCAGCCAGAGCAGGCCGCGCCAGATAAGGCGTTTCAAGCTCATCCGCGTAGTTGGGCGATCACCGGCGCCGTCTGTGGACGCACGCCGCGCCAGATGAAGAAGGTTTCCGCCGCCTGTTCCACCAGCATGCCGAGTCCATCAGCTACAAGCACCGCGCCCTGCTCGCGAGCGAACTGCATGAATGGCGTCTCGCGACCATACATCATGTCGTAGGCCAGTGCGCCGGGGGCGAAGATGCCGGTAGGCAGCGGCGGCAGGTCGTTGTTGAGGCTGCTGGCAGTAGCGTTGATGACGATATCGAAGCTTCGTCCGGCCAGCTCGGCATAGCCGCCAGCCTGGATTTGCGGGAAAGGTTCACGCAAAGCGAGGGCTTTCCCCACGCTGCGGTTGGCTACCACCAGAGCGTCAGGCTGCTCGTCCAGCAGCGGCTGGATGACGCCGCGCGCGGCTCCTCCCGCCCCCATCAGCAGGATGCGCTTGCCGCGCAGGACAACGCCGAGATTGGCGGTGATGTCACGGACCAGCCCAGCACCGTCGGTGGTATCACCGAACACCGTGCCGTCAGGCAGAAAATTCAGGGTGTTGACCGCGCCGGCCAGTTGCGCGCGCTGCGTCAACTGATTGGCGCAGGCATAGGCGTCTTCCTTGAACGGTACCGTGACGTTGAGACCACGCCCACCCTCTCTGCGAAACTGGTCTACGGCGTCGTGAAAGCCACCGAGTGGTGCCAGGATACGACCATAGTCGATGTCCTGCCCCGTCTGCCGAGCAAACGCAGCATGAATCTGCGGTGACTTGCTATGCTCAATGGGGTTGCCGATGACGGCGTAGCGGTCCATGCTTCAGCCGATGTTGGTCCATGGAAGTCCGGCCTTGCGCCAGCCATTGAGGTTGCCACGCTGGTTGGCCACATAATCAGTCTCACCCTCGAAACCTTCAAGAATGTTGTAGCTTTCCGCATACCCAGCCTGCGCTGCCAGAGCCGCAGCGTTATGCGAACGCGCCCCGGTGCGGCAGAGAAACATGACCAGCGCCTCCTTATCCACTTGCATCGTCAGCTGTGCCAGAAAATCAGGATTAGGCGTCATTCCAGGATAAAACGCCCACTCGATATGGGCAGCCCCAGGAACATGCCCAACCAGTTCCCACTCGGCGCGGGAACGTACATCAACCAGCCGTGCCACGGGAGCCAATTCCAGCACCTTGTATGCTTCTTCAGGCGTCAGGCTCCCGGCATACGGCAGCCCTTTCTCGCGGGCACGCGCTTGCGCGCGACCCAATATTTCACTCAAGCTACCCACTAAATGTCCTCCATCAATATTATTGGTGGATTATAAGTCTTTATTTGCTCTCCCACACGAGCGCACCTTAATGGTGCATTTAATGATGTAGCGCCTTATTTTGGTGCATCTCATTTTCGTTTTCTTTTCTAAGCGCCTGTGTGAAAATGTCAAATTACTTACTTTTTCATGGCACGATTCCTGCTTTTTTCTCGTGTCTTTATTTTGTTTAACCGTTCTAGGAGATTGAAATGGCAGTCGCCGACGTACTCAAGATGGTCAAGGACAATGAAATCCGTTTCGTTGACTTCCGCTTTACCGACACCCGCGGCAAGGAGCAGCACGTTTCTGTGCCAGTTTCCGCTTTCAGCGAAGACAAGTTCACCGAAGGCCACGCTTTTGATGGTTCCTCCATTGCCGGCTGGAAGGGCATCCAGGCTTCCGACATGCTGCTGATGCCGGATCCGGACACCGCTTTCGTCGACCCCTTCTTCGACGAGCCGACGCTGGTTCTGTCCTGCGACGTAGTCGATCCGACCGATGGCCGTGGCTACGACCGCGACCCGCGTTCGATCGCAAAACGTGCCGAAGCTTATCTCAAGTCTTCTGGCTTGGGCGACACCGCCTATTTCGGCCCGGAGCCAGAATTCTTCATTTTCGACTCCGTTCAGTGGGAAGTCGGCATGTCGGGTTGTCACGTCAAGATCACTTCCGAAGAAGCGGCATGGACTTCCGGCGAAAGCCTGGAAGGTGGCAACATCGGCCATCGCCCCGGTATCAAAGGAGGTTACTTCCCGGTTCCTCCGGTCGACAGCCTGCATGACATCCGCTCCGCCATGGTTCTGGCGCTGGAAGAAATCGGCATCCCGGTGGAAGTACACCACCACGAAGTGGCGACTGCCGGCCAGTGCGAAATCGGTACCGTGTT
>DAOMFG010000134.1:0-4997 GCA_035429685.1 Methylophilaceae bacterium
AGCACACTCGCCTTGCAGCGCATCAATCTTCTGCTCGTCGCGACCAGTGCCGAGAGTAGCCACAACCAGCGCCTGTGTCTCGCCGCGGGTAAACAGGGCAGAACCATGGGTACGCGGCAGCACGCCGGTACGAATGGTGATCGGGCGCACGGTGCGGGTATCACGGCCATCGATACGCGGCTCGCCATTCAGGATCTGGCTGCGCACCACGTTAGCCTCCAGTTTGAAGAACGCATCCTTGATCTGGTTGGCCTGGTGGGTATCGGTATCGGCAGTAATCATCTCTGCCAGCACACGCGACTTGATTTCATCCAGTTTGCTGGAACGTGCCTGCTTGGATTTGATCTTGTAGGCTTCGTTGATGTCGTTGGCAGCCAGCAGATTGAGTTTTTCCAGAATCGCGCTGTCCTGCTCCGGCGGTACCCAGTCCCATGCTTCCTTGGCTACTTCGGCAGCCAATTCGTTGATGGCATTGATCACGGCCTGCATCTCATGGTGTCCACCCACGGCACCCAGCATCACGTCCTCCGACAGCTCCTTGGCTTCGGATTCGACCATCAGTACCGCCTTATCGGTGGCGGCCACCACCAGGTCCAGATCGGTGGCCTCGAGTTCCGACTTGGTCGGATTCAGCACGTATTCACCGTCGATATAGCCGACGCGCGCGGCACCGATCGGCCCATAGAACGGGATTCCGGAAATCGCCAGCGCGGCAGAAGCGCCAATGATGGCGGGGATGTCGGAGTCAATCTCGCTGTCTGACGACATCACGGTAGCAACGATCTGCACTTCATTGTAGAAGGCGTCCGGGAACAGCGGGCGCAGCGGGCGATCGATCAGGCGACTAGTCAGCGTTTCCTTCTCGGAAGGCCGGCCTTCGCGCTTGAAGAAGCCGCCCGGAATCTTGCCAGCAGCATAAGTGCGTTCCTGGTAGTCCACGGTCAGCGGGAAGAAATCCTGACCCTCCTTTACTTCATGCTTGCCAACCACGGTAACCAGTACCACGGTATCATCCAGGCTGACTAGCACTGCACCATCGGCCTGACGGGCAATTTCGCCCGTTTCCAGCGTCAGCGTGTGACGCCCGTATTGAATTGTTTTCTTGATTGCATTCACGACATTACGTCCTTTTCAAATAAAAAATAAGCCGACAAGCGCAGCGTTTCCGCATTGCTTTCGGCTTATTTTATGAGTGCACCCTGAATGAATTACTTACGCAGGCCGAGGCGAGCGATCAGGCTGCGATAACGATCAACGTTCTTACGCTTGAGATAGTCGAGCAGTTTGCGGCGCTGGCTGACCATCGCAAGCAAACCACGGCGGGAATGGTGATCCTTGGCGTGATCCTTGAAGTGTTCGGTCAGGGTGCTGATGCGGCTGGACAACAGCGCAACTTGCACTTCCGGGGAACCGGTATCATTTTTCGATTGTTGATATTCGCCAACAAGCTTGGCGGTTTCAGCTGTCGTAATGGACATCGTTTTCTCCTAATCTTGAACCGCGCATTCTAACCTTAAATTGTACAAACTAACAACAGGTTATTCAGTTTTTTGCATCCGGCGCCGGACGATTAACCAAACGTCGCGGGGAAATCTTGCCGTCATCGGCCACTTCGCCAAGCCCAAGGAAACATTCTGGCACCTCATACAGCCGCAACAATCCCACCTGCGTTACCCCGGATTTCCATACCGCCTGGCCGCGGCGCAGATAGTAAGCACTTTCTTCATCCAGATAGACAGCCGGCAGTTGCTGACTCAACCTGTCAGACGGCAGCAGGCAGGACTCGCGCTGCTGCATGCTCATAGCTTCCAGTTGCTCCAGCGTCACCGCCTGCGCCAGATCGAAACAACCGCTCTGCAGCCGGCGCAGTTGCGTCAGGTAGGCCCCGCAGCCCAAGGCATTGCCAATATCCTCGGCCAGTGTGCGGATGTAGGTCCCTTTGCTGCATGACACGGTGATCTCGGCGCTGCTACCCGTTAGGGTATTTAGCACGATGCGATGTATCGTCACCGTGCGCGCCGGCCGTTCGATTTCCATGCCAGCGCGCGCGTATTCATACAAGGCCTTACCCTGGTGCTTGAGCGCGGAATACATGGGCGGCACCTGGCTGATCACTCCAGAGAAGCGGCGCAGTACGTCATCCATTTGCTCGTTTGTCACACTGACTTCGGCACGCGAGACAATTTCGCCTTCGGTGTCGCCGGTGGTCGTAGTCGCCCCCAGCCGCATCGTGGCACAGTAGGTTTTGTCGGCGTCCAGCAGGAAATGAGAAAACTTGGTCGCCTCGCCCAAGCAGATAGGAAGCAGGCCGGTAGCAAACGGATCCAAGCTGCCAGTGTGGCCGGCCTTGGCCGCCTGATACAGGCACTTAGCCTGCTGCAACGCCTGGTTGGAGGATAGCCCGACAGGCTTGTCCAGCAACAGCACGCCGTCCACCGGACGCTTGATGCGCTTGTACTGCACCATGGAATAATCTTGAGGAATCAGTCTTGCGGGTGGTTTTTGTCTTGCGCCACCGCATCGTCGATCAGGCGGGACAGCTTCATGCCGCGTTCGATGGAGGCGTCATAGACAAAGTGCAGCTGCGGCACCGTACGCATCAGCATGCGCTGGGAAAGCTGGCTGCGCAGGTAGCCGGCTGACTTCAGCAGCCCCTGCATCAACTCAGGCGGATTTTCAGGGGCGCTGAAATAGACCTTAGCGTGCGCCAGATCACCTGTCACCTCAACCTCGGTGATAGTGACCATGGACACACGCGGATCCTTGATCTCGAATTGCAGCAGATCTGCCAGTTCGCGCTGGATCTGCTCGGCAACACGCTGACTTCTGGCAAATTCCTTGGCCATTAGAGCGTACGTGCTACTTCCACCACTTCAAACGCTTCCAGTTGGTCGCCCACCTGGATGTCGTTGAAGTTCTTGAGCGACAGTCCGCACTCGAAGCCCGCCTTAACCTCGCGCACATCATCCTTGAAGCGTTTGAGCGAATCCAGCTCACCTTCATGCACCACCACGTTGTCACGCAGCACACGCACCGAGGAGCCGCGCTTGATCAGACCCTCCAGCACGTAGCAACCAGCCACTGCTCCGACCTTAGAGATACGGAATACCTCGCGGATTTCCACCAGACCAATGGCGTTTTCCTTCTTCTCCGGCGACAGCATGCCACCCAGCGCCGCTTTCACCTCATCCACGGCTTCGTAAATGATGTTGTAGTAGCGAATATCCACACCTGCGGATTCGGCCAGCTTGCGCGCACCGCCATCAGCGCGCACGTTGAAGCCGATGACAACGGCCTTGGATGCGGAGGCCAGATTGATGTCGGATTCGGTGATCGCGCCCACGCCGGTGTGCAGAATATTAACCTTGACTTCGCTGGTGGACAGCTTCTGCAAAGAAGTGGCAAGGGCCTCGTAGGAACCTTGCACATCCGATTTGATAATCAGCGGCAGGCTCTTGACCTCGCCTTCGCCCATCTGCTCGAACATGTTTTCGAGCTTGGCTGCCTGCTGTCTGGCCAGTTTGACGTCGCGGAACTTTCCCTGGCGGAACAGCGCAATTTCGCGCGCCTTGCGCTCGTCGTTGAGCACGATAGTCTCTTCGCCGGCATTGGGTACATCAGACAGACCAAGAATTTCTACCGGGATCGACGGCCCTGCTTCCTTCACGTCCACACCGTTTTCATCCAGCATGGCGCGCACGCGGCCGAACGAACTACCGGCAAGCAGCATATCGCCGCGCCTGAGCGTACCGGATTGCACCAGTATGGTCGCTACCGGACCGCGCCCCTTGTCCAGACGGCCTTCGATCACCAGACCCTTGGCCGGCGTATTCTTGGGCGCAGTCAATTCAAGCACTTCAGCTTGCAGCAGAACGGCTTCCAGCAGGTCATCGATGCCCTGGCCGGTTTTGGCAGAGACCTCGACAAACATGGTATCGCCACCCCAATCTTCCGGCACCACTTCCTGCGCCACCAATTCCTGCTTAACGCGCTCCGAGTTGGCATCCGGCTTGTCGATCTTGTTGACCGCCACCACCAGAGGCACCTTGGCCGCCTTGGCATGATGCACCGCCTCGATCGTTTGCGGCATCACGCCGTCATCGGCAGCGACCACCAGGATCACCACGTCCGTCGCCTTGGCGCCGCGCGCGCGCATGGCGGTAAACGCTTCATGGCCGGGGGTATCGAGGAAGGTCACCATGCCTCGCGGCGTCTCCACGTGATAGGCACCGATGTGCTGGGTGATGCCACCCGCCTCACCGGATGCGACCCGAGTGCGGCGGATGTAGTCCAGCAGGGAGGTTTTGCCATGATCGACGTGCCCCATCACGGTCACCACTGGCGGCCGGGCTTCATTGATGGCTGCGGCGTGCCCGGCTTCTTCAAGGAAGGCTTCCGGGTCATTGGCTTCGGCTGCCTTGGCGACGTGCCCCATTTCCTCGACCACGATCAGCGCTGTTTCCTGGTCCAGCACCTGGTTGATGGTCACCATCATGCCCATCTTCATCAAGGCCTTGATGACCTCGGTAGCCTTGACCGCCATCTTGTGTGCGAGATCGGCCACGGAAATGGTTTCCGGAACCAGCACTTCATGCACGATAGGTTCGGTCGGCGCCGAAAATGCATGCTGCTGCCCCCCCGTGTCTCTGTGGTGGCTTTTGGACTTGGATTTATGGTCACGCCAGCCTTGGCCGATGCCCACATCACCACGCGTCTTGAGGCCGCGCTTTTTGGCTGCACCATCCCACTCAGTATTGCCACGGCCTTTTTTACCGGCCTTGTCGTCGGGCTTGGCTTTTTCCTTGGCGGCGGGTTTATGCAGCGTACCTTCGCTCAGGCTGGCTGGCGCAGCTTCGGTAGCTTTGCGTGCTTCTTCCTCCTGTTTTTTCTGTGCCAGTTCCTGCTTTTTGCGCTGCTCTTCGCTCTGCAAGGAGATCAGCTCGGCCTGGCGACGTGCCTCTTCTTCGCGCTTGGCAATCTGATCGGCATCCAGTACT
>DAOMFG010000135.1:0-4985 GCA_035429685.1 Methylophilaceae bacterium
GGCGCGCTGCACGTGGGTGGTGCATACCGTCTTGCACTTGCCACAGCGCACGCAGTCCTTGATCGAATCGGCGATCTCGCCGATTTCCGACTGCTCCATGATGAGCGATTCCAGTTCCAGCAGGCCGAAGCTGGGCGTGTAGGCGTTATGCAAGTCGGCGCCCGGCAGCAGCTTGCCCTGGTTGAAATGGCCTTCCGGGTCGACCTTCCGCTTGTAGTCGGCGAAGGTACTGATGGTCTGCTCGTCCAGGAATTCCAGCTTGGTGATACCGATGCCGTGTTCGCCGGAGATCACCCCGCCAAGGTCGGTGGCAAGCTGCATGATGCGCGCCACCGCCGCGTTGGCCTCGCGCAGCATTTCATAGTTATCGGAATTGACCGGGATGTTGGTGTGCACGTTGCCGTCGCCAGCATGCATGTGCAGTGCCACGAATACGCGGCTCTTCAGTACCGATTGGTGAATCTCGTCCAGGCGCTCCAGTATTTTCTGATACTCGCGGCCGGTGAAAATCTGGTGCAAGGGTTTACGCACCTCGCGCTTCCAGGACACGCGCAAATGGTGCTCCTGCACTACGCGGAACAGTGGCGCAAACTCGCCTAGCCCGGCTTTCGCCATCAGTTCCTGCGCTACCAGGCCGAATTCCTGCAGCGGCGAATCCAGGCCGCGCAGCACCTTCTGCCAGTGAGCGCGGGTATCGCTGATCAGGGTCAGTGCCTGTTGACGCCGGGTTTCCACCCGCTCGGCGTCGGCTTGCGTGTCCTCGTCTTCCACCAGCGGCAGGTCGCCGCGCAGGAAGTCTCCCAGGAAATCCAGCAGCTTGAGCTTGTTATTGATCGACAGTTCGATGTTGATACGCTCGATGCCGTCGGAGTAATCCCCCAGGCGCGGCAGCGGGATGACCACGTCCTCGTTGATCTTGAAGGCGTTGGTGTGGGCGGCGATGGCGGCGGTACGGGCGCGGTCCA
Organism: Methylophilaceae bacterium; assembly: GCA_035429685.1. GTDB lineage: Bacteria > Pseudomonadota > Gammaproteobacteria > Burkholderiales > Methylophilaceae > DAOMFG01. The sequence goes on from DAOMFG010000135.1 coordinate 966, forward strand.
GCCAGAATTTCTTGCGCGCCTCGGCGCTGACGGCGATAAAACCTTCGCCGCCGCGTGCGTTGGCCAGGCGCACGATGTGCGAGGCGGCCTCACCCACAGCGTTTTCGTCGTCGCTGGCGATGTCCGCGACTAGCACCATCTTGGGCCGCTGCGCACGCTGCGCTTTGGTGGCGTAGCCGACGGCCTTCAGGTAGCGCTCGTCCAGATGTTCCAGTCCGGCCAGGATGGCGTGCGGGTGGGCATCAAGGTAATCCTTGATCTCGACGATGGCGGGCACTGCCAGCGCCACCGAGCCGAAGAACTCCAGGCACACTGTGCGCACGTGCGTCGGCATGCGGTGCAGGATGAAGGTGGCCGACGTGATGAGGCCATCGCAGCCTTCCTTCTGCACGCCGGGCAGGCCGGCGAGGAACTTGTCGGTGACGTCTTTACCCAGGCCCAGCTTGCGGAAGTGCGAACCGGGGATTTCCAGGATTTCCTGCCCGGTCTGGGTTTTGCCGTCTTCCTTGTAGCGGGTGATGCGGAAGCGCGCCACCTCCACGTCATGAATCTTGCCCAGGTTGTGGTCGAGGCGATCCACTTCCAGCCAAGTGGCGTCCGGTGTCACCATGCGCCAGGACGCCAGGTTGTCGAGTGCAGTGCCCCACAGCACGGCCTTCTTGCCGCCGGCGTTCATCGCCACATTGCCACCGATGCAGCAGGCGTCGGCCGAGGTTGGATCCACCGCGAATTCCAGACCGGCGTCGGAGGCGGCTTCCATCACGCGCCGCGTGACTACGCCTGCACCGCAGCGGATGGTAGGCACGGCATGGGGGACGCCGGGCAGTCCGGTTTGTTCGATTGCGCCGAGGCGATCCAGCTTTTCAGTATTGATGACCGCCGATAGTTTTGTCAGCGGCACTGCGCCACCGGTATAGCCGGTGCCGCCGCCGCGCGGGATCAGCGTCAGCCCCAATTCGATGCAGGCCTTGACGATGGGGGCGACTTCTTCCTCGGTATCGGGATTGACGATGACGAAAGGGTACTCGACGCGCCAGTCGGTGGCATCGGTCACATGCGAAACGCGCGCCAGCCCGTCGAACTGGATGTTATCCTTGCGCGTGATATGAGTCAGCCGCGCCAGCACTTTTTTGCGCAGATTGGCGGTGTGGCGGAATTCTTCCTCGAACGCGGCCACGGCCCGGTGCGCGGCCTCCAGCAGCTTGAGCACCAGCGGGTTGTTCTGGCTGCGCGCATCGATGGCTTGCAGACGGTGGTGCAGTGCGCCGATCAGGGCGTCGCGGCGTTTGCGGTTGGCCAGCAGGTCGTCTTGCAGATACGGATTACGGGTAATGACCCACATGTCGCCCAGCACCTCGAACAGCATGCGCGCCGAGCGGCCGGTCTTGCGTTCGGCGCGCAGTTGGTTGAGTGTGTTCCAGGCGTCCTCGCCAAGAAAGCGAATGACGATCTCGCGGTCGGAGAAAGAGGTATAGTTGTATGGGATTTCGCGCAGGCGGGTGGTCATGGCCGAATGGAGGAAATTGCCAAAAGGAGTATTATAGCATATCAAGATACATGAATAACCCTTTGAAATATCATGCCTTTTCACCTTAATTACGGCTTTGGCGTGACAAATTGCCGGAAAGCTAACAAAATACCTCAATCCAATCAAGCCTTAATGACTGTGGCCTCTCCTAATTTACGCAAGTGGGTTGCTCCTCTGCTGCTGCTGATTCTGCTGGGGGCGATGTTTTTTAGTTTTTCCGAGAAAAAACAAGCACCAGAGGTGGTGTTCACCAGCCTGGATGGGCAGCAGGTGAGCATGGCGCAGCTGCGCGGCAAGGTAGTGCTGGTCAACTTCTGGGCGACGACCTGTCCGGGCTGTATCGCCGAAATGCCCAAACTGGTGCAGACATACCAACGCTACCATGGCAAGGGTTTTGAACTGGTGGCGGTGGCGATGTCCTACGACCCGCCCGCCAACGTCGCCAGCTATGCCAAGAACCACGCGCTGCCGTTCACGGTGGCGCTCGACACTCAGGGTGATGTGGCCGTGGCATTCGATAATGTCAAGCTGACCCCGACGGCGTTCCTGATCGACCGGCAGGGCAGGGTGGTGCGCAACGTGGTGGGCGAGCTTGATTTCGGCAAGCTGCACCAATTTCTGGATAAGGAACTAGGGAGGGCTGGGTAATGGATTTCAAACAGTACTTTTTGTATCAGACCGATTACCAGCATTGGGCCAACAATGTCATGCTCGGGGCGCTGGACAGGCTGGATGACGAGGCGCGGCAGAGTACACTGAAAATCTATTCCGGAACCATCCATAACAGTATTGACCATCTGGTGTTTTTTCACCGCAAGTGGCTGGCCAGACTCAAAGGCGAACAGCGCGCGACCACCTATTCCTGCGCGACACACCATGACTGGCGGAAATTGAAGGAAAACCTGCGCTACGAGTTGCGCCAGATGCAGCACTGGCTGGAACGCCAGCCGGAAGATTTTTTTTGCAGCAGCCTCAACTACCAGCGTTCTCGTAGCGGCGAACAGCAGGGCGTCTGGGTGCGTGACGCGCTGACCCATATCTATACCTACGCCGCTACCGAGCGCGGCAGCATTTCACTGGCCGGCAGCATGCTGGGGGCGCCCTTGGTCGATATGGCGTACTTCACCTATCGCCAGGAAATGAAGGGGCACGTGGAAAACATGCAAAAGATCAATCCTGGCAGCCAGTTAAGATGAAATATCCTGGCTAGCGATGCTCTGGATCAAGGCACTTCACATCATTTTCGTGACCAGCTGGTTCGCCGGCCTGTTCTATCTGCCTCGCCTGTTCGTCAACCATGCCATGGTGGAGGATCAGGCAGCCTCTGAACGTCTCCAGTTGATGGAGCGCAAGCTTTACCGCTTCATGACGCCGCTGGGCGTGCTGGCGCTGGTGTTTGGCTTCTGGCTGTGGCTGGGCTATGGGTTCGCTGGCGGCTGGCTGCATCTCAAGCTGATTCTGGTCGTACTGCTGGTGGCCTATCACCTTTACTGCGGCAAACTGGTGCAGGATTTTGCTTATGGCCGTAACCGGCACAGCCATGTCTGGTACCGTTGGTTCAATGAACTGCCGGTGCTGATGCTTTTCGCCGTGGTCATCCTGGTCGTGGTAAAACCGTTCTGACTTAACTTTTTGCAACCAACCCTATAACTTTCATCATGCACACCCTCATTTGTGGCTCGCTCGCTTACGACACCATCATGGTGTTCCAGGATCACTTCAAGCACCACATCCTGCCGGAGAAGATCCATATCCTGAACGTTGCCTTCCTGGTGCCGGAAATGCGGCGCGAGTTCGGCGGCACCGCCGGCAACATCGCCTACAACCTCAACCTGCTGGGTGGCAAGCCCAGGATCATGGCGACGGTCGGCGACGATTTCGCCAATTATTCCGGCTGGCTGCTGCAAAACGGCCTGGATACTTCACACGTGCGCGAGGTTGCCGGCAGCTACACCGCGCAGGCATTCATCACCACCGACCTCGACGACAACCAGATCACCGCCTTCCATCCGGGCGCGATGAACCATTCGCACCAGAACCGGGTGGCCGATGCCGCGGACATCAAGCTCGGCATCATCGCGCCGGACGGGCGCGACGGCATGTTCCAGCACGCGCGTGAATTCCATGTGGCCGGCATCCCGTTCCTGTTCGATCCCGGCCAGGGCATGCCGATGTTCAGCGGCGAAGAACTGCTGCATTTCATCGATTTGGCTGACTACATGGCGCTCAATGACTACGAGGCGCAACTGATGCAGGAAAAGACCGGTCTTGGCATTGAGGACTTGGCCACGCGGGTGAAGGCGCTGATCGTGACCCTGGGGGCAAAAGGCTCCGTCATCTATGCCGACGGTCAACTGATCTCCATCCCTTGCGTTGAGGCTGAAGCGGTTGTCGATCCTACCGGTTGCGGCGATGCTTATCGCGCCGGATTGCTGTACGGCCTGGCGCAGGGCTGGGACTGGCAGACCAGCGGCCGTCTGGCATCGTTGATG
>DAOMFG010000136.1:0-4946 GCA_035429685.1 Methylophilaceae bacterium
CGGCCTCGGTCGGCTTCATCGCCCTGCTCGGCATCGCCGTGCTCAACGGCGTGGTTATGGTGAGCTATTTCAACCAGCTCGTCGCGCATGGCATGGAAATCGGCCGCGTGGTGATGGAGGGCGCCAAGCGCCGGTTGCGCCCGGTGCTGATGACCGCCAACATCGCCGCCTTCGGCCTGATCCCGCTGCTGTTCGCCAGCGGGCCGGGTTCGGAGATTCAACGGCCGTTGGCCATCGTGGTGATCGGCGGGTTGGTGACTTCCACGACGCTGACGCTGATCCTGCTGCCTATCCTGTATCGCCGCTTTGGCCTGGAGAAATGACATGGAGCAATGCCTGCTGACGATTTATGCCCCACCTTCGGTGGAGGATAGCGTGGTCGACTGGTTGCTGGAACACGAGGCCATCGAAGGCTTCAGCAGTGCCGAGATCTTTGGCCACGGCGTGCGACAAAGCGGCATGAGCCTGCTGGAACAGGTCACCGGGCGCCAGCGGCGGGTACAGTTCCAGGTGCAGACCAGCCGTGACCTGATTGAACACCTGCTGCAGGATTTGCGCGAGAAATTTACCGGCAGCGGCTTGTTTTACCTGGTCTCCCCTGTGTTCGAATCCGGACGCCTGTGAAATGGTGTACTCGTCAGGGCGAGGCGAAGTCGCCTATAATCCGCCTTCCTTTTTACAGCCTTCCATCATGAGCCAGATCGCTGCATTTTTTTGTACGCGCAAACGTGTGCTGACAAAAGCCACGAAAGTCCGCGCCGGATGAAATCTTCGATCAAGCCGTGGCAGTTGGTCACGCTAACCAGTTTGTGGCTGGCCAGCGTCGGTAACATTGCCTTGTGGCGGGCCTTGTGGCGCATGCCAGAGATTGCAGGCTGGGAAGGCCTGACTTTCGGTCTGATTTTCTTCCTGCTCGTCGCCGGTTTGCAGGGCGCGTTCCTCAGCCTGTTCGCCTGGCGCCGGACGATCAAGCCGGTGATCGCCTTCTGTCTCATCGCAGCTGCCCTGGGCGCCAATTTCATGCTCACTTACGGCATCGTGATCGACCCCAGCATGATGGTCAACGTGCTGCAGACCGATGTACGCGAAGCCAGCGAGCTGTTGAGCCTGCAACTGTTGCTGGTGGTCGGCGTGCTGGCGGTGCTGCCACTGTGGTGGATGTGGCGGCTGGAAATCGCGCGTGCGCCACTGCTGGTGCAGCTTGGGCGCAATCTGCTGACCCTGCTGGGCGCCCTCCTGGTAGTGTTGCTGGCGGTGATGCTGAGCTACCAGAGTCTGGTGTCGACCATGCGCAACCACAAGCATCTGCGATTCATGGTCAACCCGCTCAACTCGGTGTACGCTTTGGGCCGGGTTGTGCAGAAAACGCTTGCGCAGCCGGCACTGCCGATGGTGAAAATCGGCGAGGATGCTCATCCCGGAGGTGCATGGCAACCTGGCACCAAGCCACCTTTGCTGATCCTGGTGGTAGGCGAGACAGCCCGTGCAGCCAACTTTTCGCTTAACGGCTATGCGCGCGAAACCAACCCTCGGTTGGCGAAGGAAAACGTCACCAGCTTCCTGCATGTACATGCCTGCGGCACCAGCACCGCCGCCTCGGTGCCCTGCATGTTCTCCCACCTTGGGCGAGAGGCCTATGACAAGCGCAAAGGGGATTACGAAACCCTGCTGGACGTGCTGCAGCATGCTGGCCTTGGCGTACTGTGGCGCGACAACAATGCCGGCTGCAAGGATACCTGCAAGGGCGTCACCTACGACGATATGGCGCAGGACAAGCCGGCGGAGTTTTGCGGCAGCAGGGAGTGCTTCGACGAAGTCCTGCTGCAACACCTGGACCGCAAGCTGGAAAGCCTGTCGGGCAAGGGCGTTGTCGTGGTGCTGCACCAGATGGGCAGCCACGGCCCGGCCTATTACCTGCGCAGCCCCAAGGCATTCAAGAAGTACCTGCCGGAATGCGAAACCAACACTCTGCAAGACTGTACACGGGAACAGGTAGTCAACGCTTACGACAATACCATTCTCTACACTGACCATTTTCTTGCCCAGACCATAGAATGGCTGAAAGCGCGTGGTGACCGTTATGACACTGCCATGCTGTACGTGTCCGATCACGGCGAATCGCTGGGCGAAAACAATACCTATCTGCACGGGCTGCCTTACATGCTGGCGCCGGATGTGCAGAAGCACGTGCCCATGGTGGTGTGGCTGTCGCCGCAAATGGAACAGCGCAATGGCGTTAACATGGCTTGCCTGCAAGGCCAGCGCAAGGCTGAACTGTCGCACGACAACCTGTTCCATAGCGTGCTGGGGCTGCTGGACATCCAGACCACGGTCTATCGCCCGGAACTCGACATCTTCCGTGCCTGTTCTGCCAAATCATAAAGCGCCAATGACGGGACTGCACCCATTGACCCGCATCCTGGCTCTGCTGCTGTTGGCGGTCGCTGTCCAGTTCATGCGGCTCGCCGTACTGACGCCATTTGGCCTGCTACTGGCCGCCATCGCGTTGCTGCGTACTCCGCTCCTGCTGAAGACCATGCTCTATCGCAGCCGCTGGCTATTGCTGACCATGTTGCTGATCTTTGCTTTCACCACGCCTGGCGAGTATCTTCCCAACTGGCCGTTCGCAGTCGCGCCCACCTACGAAGGACTCACTTCCGGCCTGCTGCAGGCCGCCAGACTGGCGGTCATGCTGACCGGGCTGGCGTTGTTGCTGGGGGCCACCAGCCGTGAGGAACTGATGGCGGGGATTTACCTGCTGCTGCGCCCGCTGGGCCTACTGGGGATTGCCCCGGAGCGCTTCACTGCGCGCCTGTGGCTGACCCTGCATTACGTGGAGCAATCCCCCAGACAGCACCAGCGGTTAAGCTGGAAAGGGCTGGACGGTATCGCGGACAGGAACCAAGTATCGGGGCCTGAGCGTCTACAGCTGGTCATTCCGCGTTTCTCGGCGCTGGACGGCCTGTTTCTGCTGGCTATTCTGATCACTTTTTTTTGGGCGCTGGCATGAGAATCGCGCTCGGGCTCGAATACGACGGCGGCAGGTTCTGCGGCTGGCAGAGCCAGCCCGCGGGCTGCGGCGTGCAGGATCACCTGGAAGCGGCACTGGCCCAGATGGCCGGCCATCCACTGCGGGTCGCCGCCGCCGGCCGTACCGATGCCGGGGTGCACGCCCTGTGCCAGGTCGTCCATTTCGATACCGACGCCGTGCGGCCGCTTGGAGCCTGGGTGCGCGGCGTCAACGCCTTCCTGCCGCCCGCCGTGCGTGTGCATTGGGCGCGGGTGGTCGATGCCGAATTCCATGCCCGCTTCAGCGCCGAGCGCCGCAGCTACCAGTATTGGCTGCAAACCGGCCCGGTGGCACCGGCTGTCCTGCATGGCAGGGTGGGGTGGTACCACCGTTCGCTGGATATCGATGCCATGCGCCAGGCTGCTACTCTGCTGGTCGGCGAGCACAATTTCAGCGCCTTTCGCGCCGCCGAGTGTCAGGCCAAATCCCCGGTCAAACAGCTCTATCGCGCCGAAGTCAGCCACCACGGCCCATTCATCCTGTTCGAGTTCAGCGCCAGCGCTTTCCTGCACCACATGGTACGCAATCTGGTCGGCAGCCTGGTCTACGTCGGCAAGGGCGAGCATCCCCCGCAATGGCTGGGCGAACTGCTGGCGCGAAAAGACCGTAGCTGCGCCGCGCCGACCTTCGCCCCGGACGGGCTTTACCTGACCGGCGTACATTACGACGCCAGGTGGGAGCTACCGGTCCGCGATCCCGGGTTGGAACTGCCGGTGTGGGAACGGCACCCCGCCGCGATGATGGTAAGTCACAGCGAGGCGGACGGTCCGGCAAGCGGCGGTTAGAAGTTGTGCGTGTACTGCATGCTGAAGATGTTGACGTCGCTGTTGTAATCGCCAACCAGGTTGCCGGTACTGCTGGGTACCGCGCCCTGGTTGATTGTGGAATCCTTGAAGAAGATGTGGGTGTAGCCGACATCCATGCTGCTGTTGGTGCTGAACTTGTAGTTGGCGCCCAGTGCCAGCCAAGTGCGGTCGCTGTCCGGGATGCGCGGGGTGCGGTAGCTGTTGGATACCGGGCTTTCGTCGTAGGCGACGCCGGCACGCAGCTTGAGGGCGTCGTTGTATTTATAACTGGCGCCGAGAGAACTGCGAATGGCGTTGTGCCAGTTTTCCGGTTGCACGCTCAGCGTCTGGCCGGAGAGTGGCCCTGAGTCGCGTATCACGCGCAGTTCCTGGAACGAACTCCATTCGGTCCAGGTGACATCGGCCATGACTTCCCACTGCTCGTTGACCTGCTGGAACGCGCTGAGTGAAGCCGAAGCGGGTAATTTGACCTCTGCCTTGACCTTGCCGTAGGCAAAGCGCGGGCTGGCGGCGAACGCGGTTGGGACGGACGAAAAATTGACATGTCCTTCCAGTTCCTGCTTGATCTCCGAGCGGTAAGCCAGGCCGAGACGGGTGCTGGACGTCGGCTGGAACATGGCGCCCAGGTTATAGCCCCAGCTCCAGTCGTTGCCCTTGATCTTGACGTGGCCATCGTCGGCCTGCGGGGTGATGCCGAGGCCCGAGCAGGCACCCGGCCCAAAGGTGCCGAAGCAGATGGTGCCGAAATCCACCGCGTTGGTCAGCTCGGCTTCGGCGCGCTGGTAGCTGACGCCCGCGCCCAGGGAAACCATGTCATTGACCTTGAATGCCAGTGAAGGGTTGATGTTGATGGTGGTCAGTTCCGACTTGATGGCATGGTAGCGCCCCACCCAGGTGTCGCTGTATTCGGTCTTGAGGCCGAAAGGGGCATTGATGCCGAGGCCGACGCGGAAACTGTCGTTGATCGCCTTGGCGAAATAGAGGTTGGGGACGAAGGCCCAGTCGCCGGCAGCGCCACCGTCGCTGCCAGTCATCGGCGTGGCGACGACGGAACGCGGGCCGTGGTTGCG
>DAOMFG010000137.1:0-4879 GCA_035429685.1 Methylophilaceae bacterium
CTCGCTATTCCATGTCGCCCTAACGCCGTATCCCCGCGCACAGACGTACGCACAAGGCACCAGAGCCGCTGGCAAGCATGATGCCGACGGCACGGTCAGGCCAGGCGAAGGCCTGTATGCGCCAACAGTAAACGGCGTCTTCGAAATCTCCCATCACGGCAAAACAACCGGCGGTAAAGCGGGCGGGAAGCCAGTCGAGCCAGTCGAAAGCCCGTTTGCTGAAATCGCCGAAGGCTCCGGACTTGTTCCCCCAGACATTTCTCAACAGATGCGCCAGTCGGTAAAGCACTGCCCCAGCCGGGCCGAGCAGGACGAACCAGAATACGGGGGCGATGAAGTCGTGGTGTGCCTGACACAGCGTTGATTCGATGCTGACGCGCGCGACCTGTCCCGCATCATAGTCATGCGTGTCTAATGACTGCCATTGGCGCAGCCGTTCACGTGCGTCGTCCAGCCTGCCTTCATGCAGCAGGGCAGCAATCTGTTCAGGTGGCGTACTGAAACGCCCGAAGCGCGGCGTAACATAGAGCACGGCGATGGCGAACAGCATGCCAAGCAAGATGTTGAGCCGGTACAGTACGAAATAGACGGCGCCGATCAGCAATACCGGCGGTAGTATGGCCAGTAGCCATGCGACCAGACCATGCCGCGCCTGACCATCGTTGAAGTTGCGTTCCAGCAGGTTGGCGTAAGGGCCGAACACTGCTTGCAGCAGGTCTGTCCGGGACAGTGGCCGGTAATGGTTTAGTACCAGAGCAGCGAGCAGGACAAAAAAGCTCATGGTGATCTTTCCACAGGCATTTCGACGGTCAGCACGCTGTTGCTGTAGCGTTCCAGCGTAGGCATGCGCAACGCCATACCGTGTTGCCGGGTGTAATCCAGCAATGCGGAATAGGCCTTGCCGTAGGCGAAAAGCGGGTGCGCTCTGACTTGTGCGACCACGACTTCGCGTGCCGGGATGGTTTCCAGCGCCAGCGGTGAGGCAGGCGTGGCCGATGTGGCGATTTGATAGCCGGTCCGGGCCACCAGCTTGTCATATGGGGTGGTGCGTGGATCGTCCAGGATCAGGGTAATGCTTCCTTCAGGGGTAATGCCTTGCTTCTGTAGTTCGAACATGACCTCATGCTGCTTGCCGGCAAGTTTGGAGTATGCGCCCTGGGCTTCCAGATAGGCGTAGCGGTAGGGTCCGAGTGTCGTGACTTCGATGGTTGCCGTGGTGAACAATCCCCACCACCACAACACCAGCAAGATGGGGATGGCAAACGCCAGAACGAAATAAGGCCACTGTTTTTTCACGGGATTGTCGATATGGTTCTGTTGCGGATCAGGTGGGAAAAGATACCACAAACCGCCAGATTTCAACATGGAATCGGTATAATTGCCGCCTTTGTCGTGTCCTCGGTTGGAGCCATGAAAAATACCGCCACTCTGCTAATCAATTGCCCGGATCGCAAAGGGCTGGTCGCTGCCATCGCCGATTTTCTGTACCGGCACGATGCCAATATCCTGCACGCCGACCAGCACCAGGACGCCGAGAACAATCTGTTTCTGATGCGCGTGGAATGGGATCTGAACGGTTTCGGTATTGCACCGGAAACCTTTGCCGAACATTTTTCACCGTTGGCGCAGCGTTTCCAGATGCAATGGCAACTCAAGTTATCGCAACAGCGCCCGCGCATGGCCATTATGGTGTCGCATTATGACCACTGCCTGGTCGATCTGCTCTACCGCCACCAGAGCGGGGAGCTGGCTTGCGACATCCCGCTCATCATCAGCAACCACAAGGCTACGCAGCGGCTGGCGGAATTCTACGGCATCCCGTTCCATCACATCGAAGTGACCAAGGACAGCAAGACCGAGGCGGAAGCCCGCCAATTCGCGCTGTTTGACCAGCACCAGATTGACCTGATCGTGCTGGCGCGCTATATGCAGATCCTGTCGCCCGAGTTCGTGCGGCGCTACCCGCAACGCATCATCAATATCCACCACTCCTTCCTGCCGGCGTTCATCGGTGCCCGCCCCTATCACCGTGCTTTTGAACGCGGCGTCAAGCTGATCGGCGCCACCAGCCATTACGTCACAGAGGTGCTGGACGAAGGCCCGATCATCGAGCAAGACCTGATGCGCGTCTCGCATCGCGACCAGATCGACGACCTGATCCAGAAAGGTCGCGATCTGGAGAAGGTGGTACTGTCACGCGCAGTGCGCTGGCACGTGGAAAGCCGCATCCTGCTGTATGCCAACAAGACGGTGATTTTTGATTAGGAAATAAACGTCAGGTTGTAAGAATGTGTTCGAGCGAAAAAAGCTGTAGCAGAGTTTCGCGCTCGCGCACCAGATGCAGCTGGCGGCCGTCCACCATGACTTCTGCGGCGCGCGGGCGGGTGTTGTAGTTGGAACTCATGCTCATGCCATAGGCGCCGGCAGACAGGATAGCAAGCAGGTCGCCCTGCTGTAGGGAAAGCTTGCGGTCGTGGCCGAGAAAATCGCCGCTTTCGCATACTGGCCCGACGATTTCGTAGATTTGCTCAGTGTCCTGCCGTGCGCGAACCGGCAGAATTTCATGCCAGGCGTCGTACAGCGCGGGGCGCATCAGGTCGTTCATGGCAGCATCTACAATAGCGAAGTTTTTGCTCTCGCCGGGCTTGAGATATTCCACCGTGGTCAGCAGCAAGCCGGCATTGCCTACCAGTGCACGTCCAGGCTCCATCACCAGCTTGAAGTTACGCCCGCCAACCTTGTCCAGAATGGCGCGGCTATAGTTGGCAAAATCGGGTGGCGTCTCGTCGGCATAGCGGATGCCGATGCCGCCCCCAATATCCAGGTGACGAAGGTGAATGCCGGAACTTTCCATCTGGTCTACCAGCGCCAGCACGCGGTCGAGCGCATCCAGAAACGGCGATAATTCGGTGAGCTGCGAACCGATATGGCAATCCACGCCGTGGATTTCGATATTTGGCAAGTCTGCGGCGCGCTGGTAGAGCGCGAATGCTTCCTCGTAGGCAACGCCGAATTTGTTGTTCTTGAGACCAGTGGAAATGTAAGGGTGTGTCTTGGCGTCCACGTTCGGATTGACACGCAAGGACACAGGCGCGCGCTTGTTCATCTCACCTGCCACAGTGTTAAGTCGCTCCAGTTCCGCCGAAGACTCTACGTTGAAGCAAAAAATCCCGGCCTGTAGCGCCGCGCGCATTTCCGCGGCCGTCTTGCCGACGCCGGAGAACACTACCTTGCCAGGATCGCCGCCGGCTGCCAGCACACGTGCCAACTCGCCGCCGGAAACGATGTCGAAACCCGCGCCCAGCCTGGCGAACAGGTTGAGGATAGCGAGGTTGGGGTTGGCCTTGACCGCGTAGCAGACCAAATGGTCATGGCCACTGAAACCGGCATCGAAGCGTTGGAAGGCCTCTGTCAGCGCGGTGCGGGAATAGACATAACAAGGCGTGCCGAATTGCGCTGCGATTTGCGACAAAGGCGTATTTTCGGCGTGCAATTCGCCGTTTATTGACTCGAAAGGATTCATTGGTTGCCTTGCGGGTATTGTTTTTCGGGCAGATAGAGCGGTCCTTTGGCGCCGCATGCGGTCAGTGCCAGACACAGGAGGATGCTCAAAAGGAATGCGCGCATGAAGGTTTCCTCTCCCACAGTTTCACTCTTGATTTTTGTCCAGGGAATTTGCTGCTGTAGGGGTTTTATCAAGACGCTCATTTTATCACATGCAGGTGTATCGCACCGCGCGGTGGCGGGAGAGCCACAACCGGCAATCAAACCTGCTGCAAACGCAAAATTGTCGATTTAATATTCTGGACGAAGGTAAAATTAAGCCTCAAATTTGTTTCTGGGCCCCCTCTTTCCAATAACAACCATGTCTGACATCCTGAAAAAAATCCTGGCCACCAAGCAGGAGGAAGTGAACGCAGCCAACGTGCTACAGCCTTTGGGGCTGGTGCGAAGCAAGGCGGAAAGCGCTACCGCTCCACGCGATTTCATTGGCGCCATCCGTGCAAAAATCGCTGCCGGCCAAGCTGCGGTGATCGCCGAGATCAAGAAAGCCAGCCCATCCAAGGGCGTGATCCGCGAGGATTTCCGCCCGGCCGAAATTGCCGTCACATACGCTGCCCATGGCGCAGCCTGTTTATCGGTGTTGACGGACACGCAGTATTTCCGGGGCAGCCCGGAATATTTGAAGCAGGCGCGGGGTGCCTGCAATATTCCGGTATTGCGCAAGGATTTCATGATCGCCCCATACCAGGTCTACGAAGCGCGCGCCATGGGTGCCGACTGTATCCTGCTCATCGCTGCCGCGCTGGATCTTCCCCGCATGAAAGAACTGGAAAATATCGCCCACGATCTTGGCATGGCGGTGCTGGTGGAGGTGCATGACGGTGAGGAACTTGATCAGGCGTTGCAACTGGAAACGCCACTGATCGGTATCAATAACCGCAACCTGCGCACCTTCGATGTTACCCTCGACACCACGCTGGGGCTGTTGAGCCGCATCCCACAGGATCGCATCGTCGTAACGGAAAGTGGCATCTTCACGCCGCAAGACGTGGCGCTGATGCGTAGCCACAACGTCCACACGTTCCTGGTGGGCGAGGCTTTCATGCGCCAGCCCGACCCGGGCGTCGAACTGGCGCGTGTTTTTGGATAAGGAAACCCCATGTCCCACGCTTACGGCAAATACCCTTCCACCCGTCCGCGCCGCATGCGGCGGGATGATTTCTCACGCCGCCTGATGCGCGAGAATGTGCTGACTGCCAATGACCTGATTTACCCGGTGTTCGTACTGGATGGCGAGAGCCGCAGCGAGGCCGTCGCCTCCATGCCGGGCGTGCAGCGGCAAAGCGTTGATGTGCTGCTGAAAACCGCCGAAGAG
>DAOMFG010000138.1:0-4866 GCA_035429685.1 Methylophilaceae bacterium
GGGCGCGCAGGTCGGTGACTTCCTGAGTCGTCAGGCCGAAGATGAAGATATTTTCATCGCCCACCTCTTCGCCGATCTCGATGTTGGCGCCGTCCAGCGTGCCGATGGTCAACGCGCCGTTGAGCGCCATCTTCATGTTGCCGGTGCCGGAGGCTTCGGTACCTGCGGTGGAGATCTGCTCGGATAGTTCGCTGGCCGGGAAAATCTTTTCCGCCGAGGAAACATCGTAGTTGGGCAGGAACACCACCTTGAGCAGGTCACCCACGGCCGGGTCGTTGTTGACCAGGCTGGCAACGTCGTTGATGAGACGGATGATCTGCTTGGCCATCCAGTAGCCGGGCGCCGCCTTGCCGGCGAAGATCACGGTACGCGGCACCAGCCCTTCGGTTTTGCCAGTGCGGATGCGGTTGTACAGGGTGATCACGTGCAGCACGTTGAGCAGCTGGCGCTTGTATTCGTGGATGCGCTTGACCTGCACGTCGAACAGCGAATCCGGGTTGATATGCACCCCGGTCTGCTGCTCGATGCGCTTGGCCAGGCGCAGCTTGTTGGCACGCTTGACTTCAAGGAACTGCTTGCGGAACCCGGCATCATCGGCATAGGGCGCCAGCTTCTTGAGCTGTGCCAGGTCACGCACGAAGCCATCGCCGATGCGCGACTTGATCAGCTCGGTCAGCCCGGTGTTGCACTGGTTGAGCCAGCGGCGCGGCGTAATGCCGTTGGTAACGTTGATGAAACGCCCAGGGAAAATGCGGTTGAAATCGGCGAACAGCGTCGTCTTCAGCAGCTCGCTGTGCAACGCCGCCACGCCATTGACGGTGTGGCTGCCGACCACGGCCAGGTGTGCCATGCGCACGCGCCGGCCGTGACTCTCGTCGATGATGGAGACGCGCTTGAGCAATTCCGGGTCGCCGGGGAAGCGGTGGTTGACGTCGTGTAGGAAGCGATGGTTGATCTCGTAGATGATCTGCAGGTGGCGCGGCAGCACGCGGCCGAACATTTCCACCGGCCAGGTTTCCAACGCTTCCGGCATCAGGGTATGGTTGGTGTAGGCGAAGATGCGCGTCGTGAGGTTCCATGCCTGCTCCCACTTGACGCGCTGCACGTCCAGCAACTGATGCATCAGCTCCGCCACGGCGATGGCCGGATGGGTATCGTTCAACTGGATGGCGATCTTCTCCGGCAGGCTCTTGAGGTCATGCTTGCCGGCGAAGAAACGGTGCAGGATGTCCTGGATCGATGCGGAAACAAAGAAATACTGCTGGCGCAGGCGCAGCTCGCGCCCCATCACCGAGGTGTCGTTGGGGTACAGCACCTTGGACAGGGTCTCGGTAGTGTTCTTCTCTTCCACCGCACCCACGTAATCGCCGACGTTGAACGATTCCAGGTTGAATTCGCGCGTGGCCTTGGCCGACCACAGGCGCAGGTTGTTCACCGTCTCGGTCTTGAAGCCGGGGATGGGCACGTCGTAGGCCATGGCCATCACGGTGTCGGTTTCCACCCAGTGATGTTCGATGCCCCCATGTCCGTCGGGGAATTGCACCACGTGGCCGTTGAAATGCACCGGATAGAGGCGTTCCGGCCGCTGGAATTCCCACGGGTTGCCGTAACGCAGCCAGTTGTCCGGGTGCTCCACCTGCTTGCCGTCCTCGATGCGCTGGTGGAACATGCCGTACTCGTAGCGGATGCCGTAGCCCAGACCCGGCAGGTCGAGCGTCGCCATGGAATCGAGGAAGCAGGCCGCCAGACGGCCAAGGCCGCCGTTGCCAAGCGCGGCATCGGTTTCCATCTCCTCAACATGCTCCATGTCCTGCCCCAGATCCTTCAGGGCGGCGCGCACCGGCTGCTCGATATCCAGGTTGTGCGCAGCGTTGGACAGCGTGCGCCCGATCAGGAACTCCAGGGAGAGGTAATAAACCCGCTTGGGATCCTGCTTGTCGTAGGTACCCACCGTATCCACCCAGCGCTCGATCAGATGGTCGCGCACGGTATGCGCCACGGTGTCGTACCAGTCGCGCGAGGTGGCGTAGTGCTCGGTCTTGCCGCCGGTGAAAATCAGGTGATTGGCCAGCGATTTTTCGATGGAATGCTCGTCGCAGTTGAGGTAGTGCTGGCGTGGGGATTTGGGTTTGCGGGGTTTGGTCATGGCATCAGCAGTCGTTGGTTGAACATGATTCTGGGTAAGCACGGATTATACCAGAGCACCCCGCCGGACTCATGGCCTGCCGGCAGAAAAAAGAAACAACGATCAGCTAATGCTGGTGCTGGCTACGCACCCGCCAACCGGCAACGATATGAACCGCCAGAAACAGCAGCAGCAATACGCCGATGAGCATGTGCGCCACACTGGCGCACAGCGCCGCCTGGTCTTCACCGAGGTAGTAAATTCCGATTGCGGTAATGCCAAGCAGTAGCATCGAAGCCAACAGCGCGATGCCTGTGCGATGGTTCTTGCGCTTTTTCCAGCCCGCACGCATGTGAATGCTCCATAATGCCCCAACTACGGCGGCAGCCAGGAAGGCGGCGCTGGCATGCAGCGCCGCCATGGCGATTTGCGGATCGCCGGTCAGCCGCCACGGAACTTCCCATTCCAGTTTCATTTCCAGGGCCGTCGGAATCAGCAGGCTACCCGAGACGAACAGGGCGCCCGTCGTCGCCAGCAGTGTGCGGTAGAACCAACCGGGATAGCCCTTCATGCGCATGCTGCCACTCCATCGGCATGGCTTACCCATCGGCCGCCGAGCCGCTCGATCAAGCCTGCGCGCTCGCCATCGTCGGCAAGGCCAGCCACCTTGGTCAGCGCATCCGCCCGCCATGCGCTATGCGCCATCACGCTCCAGACCCCGACCTGAGGGGCGCGGGATTCCCCTACGATCCATGCCGGATACGCCTGGTCATGCACCACTCTGACGCACGAGGTGGCAATCGCCGCATCCATAATCGCGCCCATGGGCCGCAAGCTGCCATCCATCTCTCTGCGATGGACCGGCAGCGCCAGGTCGCCAAATGCGCGCAGGTCACCGCCGGCATTGACCCAGCCGGCCCCGGCGCCATGCCGTTGCATCGCACGTATCGCGCAATCCACCGCATAGCCTTTGGCGATCCCGTCCAGCGTCACCCGCACCGGCCGGCGCAACCTTACTTGTGTACCGCGTATCTCGATGTCGCCAGCCTTTCCGCAGTCGAGCGGCGCCCGCCCGCCGTGATCAGGCAATACGCCACGCCTCACCAGGGCACCACCCACCGTGCAGTTGAATAGGCCAGCGCTGGCTTGGGTCATGGCGCGAGCCAGCCGCAGCACCCGGACGATCTGCGGATGCAAGGCGACCTCGCCGCCTCCGGCCTGATTCAGGCGGGATAAGTCACTGTGCGGATCATGAAAGCTCATCAGGCCCTGCACCTCCGCCACAGCATCGAAGGCGGCGTCGAGCGCACGCTCCGCCCCCGCTCCTGACTGAACGCCAATCTCGACAAACGTACCCAGCAAGGGCCGCATTCGTTTCATGCTAGTCACTGGCCAGCGCCACCTTCTGCAGCGCCAGCAGCCGCTTCACACCATCCATGACGTTGCGGCAGGACAAGGTCGCCCCGCTGATGTTAGGCACATCCTCATCCAGTTTGAACGGGTCGGCCAGCGTCTTGCCCACCAGATTCTTGCGCCAGCCGGCTTCGCGAATCTGATCCCCCTTGGTTTCGCGATAAGTCATGACTTCGATGCCGACCACATGCCCGTCGAGCGACAGGCCGACCCCATAGGTGATGAATTCATGCTTGCCAACCACTTCGTCGACGATGAACCACCCCAGTTGCTTGCCATCTTTTTCCACACGCCAGACCTTTTGCTCTTCCCAGCGCTGGCGCAGGCCGGACAGCGCCTTGATCTTGTCGCGCTGGGCTTCACCCAGCTTGACCAGCATGGGCTGAAATGCGTCAGCATCCGGAAACAACGATTTCTGCGCCTGTGCAGCGGTCAGATAATCCTGTGCATAGGCTGGCGCGACGATGGCCGCCATGGGCAGCAGCCACAGGCCATTCATATTAGATTTATGCATGGTTCTGTACTCAGAAGTCGATGCCGAATTTGACGCGGAATTCCTGCTCGGTTTTTTCGATCAGTTGCAGATCATGATCGTTCTGGCCTGGATAGGTCAGCCCACCACCTCTGATCTGCGGGAACCAGGTGGCCGTCACCCAGAATTTTTCACCCCCGTAATGCAGGTTCGGACCAGCAAACAAGGACCAACGCTCCTGCCCCACCTGGGTCTCGTACTCGGTTTGATACTGCAGTTCGCCGCCGATAAACCAGTTGGGCATGAAACGATAACTCAGGCCCGTACCCAGAGTCAGTTCAATTTCCATTTCCGGGTCTGTCGGCCACTCGTAATCGGGGGGCAGACTGGCCATGCGGCTCGCCGACAATTTATCGCGGACTGCATAAGTCGCCTCCATGCCGAAATTGTTCGCCCACACCATCTGGCCTTCCATGAAGTATTTCTGCATGGCCAGCACCCCCTCCATGGAATACGAATCCTTGTCCTGACCTGAGTGCTTGTCCAGCCAGTCATAGCTGAACGACAGGATGCCCGCCAGACCAATATCGTCCTTGGCCGGGCTCAGGAAGTTGTATTTGAATTCAGCTTCCACGCCGGATGCCCGCATTCCGTAATCTTCATCACCGGGGATATAGGCATCAATGACGATGTTTTCCGTGTCAATCGCCTGCGCTTTAAGATAAGCCGAGGCGGTAAACCGGTCGGTCACGCCGTACTCGAGTTCCGTCTTGGAATCCCAGGCGTGATACGTCCCCTCGCCCTTGTCGTCCCGATATGTCAGCGTCTGATCGAGCTCCATCGTGCCCTTGGGAAG
>DAOMFG010000139.1:0-4759 GCA_035429685.1 Methylophilaceae bacterium
TTACCGAGATGGTGGTGGAAAAGACCAGCCCGGTGCTCTATCAATTGCTGGGCATTTACCTGCCGCTAATCACCACCAACTGTGCCGTGCTGGGTATCCCGTTGCTCAACGTCCAGGCCAACCATAACTTTGCCGAGTCACTGCTGTTTGGGTTCGGTGGCTCGGTGGGTTTCTCGCTGGTGCTGGTGCTGTTTGCTTCCATGCGTGAACGCATGGAAGCAGCGGACGTGCCCGGCCCGTTCAAAGGCTCGGCCATCGCCATGGTCACGGCGGGGCTGATGAGCCTGGCTTTCATGGGATTCGCCGGACTCATACGCTGATGCTGACTGCGATTCTCGTGATGGCTGGCTTGGCGCTGGCGCTGGGCGTTGTGCTGGGTTATGCCGCGCTCAAGTTCAAGGTCGAAGGCGATCCGCTGGTCGACAAGATTGATGCCATCCTGCCGCAAACCCAGTGTGGCCAGTGCGGCTATCCCGGCTGCAAGCCATACGCGACAGCCATCGCCAAGGGCGAGGCCGACATCAACCAGTGCCCTCCGGGTGGCGAAGCCGGCATGCGAGCACTGGCCGATCTGCTGGGCGTGGAGCCCAAGCCGCTCAATGCCGAGCATGGGCTGCCCAAGCCGAAATCGGTGGCGGTAATCGACGAAAGCCTCTGTATCGGCTGCACCCTATGCATCCAGGCCTGCCCGGTGGACGCCATCCTGGGTGCAGCCAAGCACATGCACACCGTGATCGCCTCAGAATGCACCGGCTGCGAATTGTGTGTGGCGCCTTGCCCGGTGGATTGCATAGACATGGTGCCGATTCCGGAAAAGGTGGATAACTGGAAATGGCGTTACCCGGTGTTTTCGTTGAAACAGGTCGCATGATTTCCAAACTATTCAAATTCCACGGCGGCGTGCACCCGCCAGAACACAAGCTGGAGTCCACCACCGGCGCGATCCGTCCTTTGCCGCTGGGGTCTCCGCTGGTGCTGCCATTGCGCCAGCATGTTGGCAATTTGCCGAAAATCCGCGTGCAGGCAGGCGACCGCGTACTCAAGGGCCGATTGCTGGCAGAGGCCGAAGGCAATATATCCGCTGCCGTGCATGCGCCAACTTCCGGAACCGTTGTGTCTATTGATGAGCAATTAATTCCCCATCCGTCCGGGCTGCCGGACGTATGCATCACGCTGCAACCCGATGGCGAAGATGCCTGGCTGGAGCGCAAGCCGGTCGACTGGCGCCGGACCGATCGAAGGGTGCTCATCGCCAGTCTGCGTGAATCCGGCATCGTCGGCATGGGCGGCGCCGCGTTCCCCACCCAGATCAAGCTGCGTCCGAGCGGGGAGCCCGGCATTAAAGTACTGATCATCAACGGCGCTGAATGCGAACCCTACATCACTTGCGACGACCTACTGATGCGTGAGCGTGCCGACCAGATCGTCAAAGGGATCGAGGTCGCCCAGTATTTGCTCGGTGCGGAGCGCTGCATCGTCGGCATCGAGGATAACAAGCCGCAGGCCGCCGAGGCGATGCGCGCGGCCTGTTCCCGCAGCGTGATCAAGATCGAGGTGGCGGTGGTGCCGACGCTCTACCCGAGCGGTGATGCGCGCCGCCTGATCCACCTGCTCACGCACATCGAAGTGCCGAGCGACAAGCGTTCCACCGATGTCGGCGTGCAGGTGTTCAACGTGGCGACCGTGGTGGCGGTATATCGCTATTTCGAGTTCGGCGAGCCGGCATTGTCACGCATCGTCACCGTGACCGGCAATGTTCGTCATCCCGGCAACTTCGAGGTGCCGCTTGGCACCTCGGTGGCCAAACTGCTGGAAGCCGCTGGCGGCGCGCTGTCGGACACCAACGACCTGATTATGGGCGGGCCCATGATGGGTTTTAGCTTGCCGTCTAGCCAGGTGCCGGTGACCAAGGCTACCAACTGTATTATCGCTGGCGCGCCAAAATTGTTCCCCGCGCTGCCGCCGGCCTTGCCCTGCATCCGCTGCGCGCGCTGTGCCGAGGCCTGCCCGGTCAGCCTGCAACCGCAGGAACTCTACTGGTTCGCCAAGTCGGACAATTTCGAGAAGGCGCGTGACTACCAGCTATTCGACTGCATCGAGTGCGGTTGTTGCAGCTATGTCTGCCCCAGCCATATCCCGCTGGTGCAGTATTATCGTTACGCCAAAAGCGAAATTATCGCGCTTGATCGGGCCAAGCAGGCGGCCGACCTGGCGCGCGAACGCAACGAATTCCGCCTGGCACGCATCGAGCGCGAAAAGCAGGAACGCGCGGCCAAGCACGCGCAGAAAACCGCCGGCACCAAGGCCGAGACTGCCGGCGACGAGGCCAAAAAGGCTGCCATCGCCGCTGCCTTGGAGCGCGCCAAGGCGCAAAAGGCCGAAGTTGTGCCGCAAAATACCGAGAGCCTGGCACCCGCGGTGCAGGCGGAAATTGCCGAGATTGACGCCAGACGCGGCGAGGCCTTGGCTGAACCAGAAAAGGCCGCACAAGAAAAGCAGGAAAGCTGATGGACAACCCCCCCTACCTTTCAGGCAGCACCAGCGTCAGCGTCATCATGCTGAAAGTGCTGCTCGCCTTGGTGCCGGCCATTGCCGCCTATGTCTGGGTGTATGGCAGTGGCATCCTGGTCACGCTGACGCTGGCTTCGCTTACGGCATTGGCATCCGAAGCTATCATGCTCAAGCTGCGCAAGCGGCCAGTAGTGCCGTTCCTGCTGGATGGCAGTGCCTTGGTGACGGCTTGGCTGCTGGCGCTGGCGTTGCCACCGCTGGCACCCTGGTGGCTGGTGGTGGTGGGTACTCTGTTCGCTATTGTCATCGCCAAGCAACTCTATGGCGGCTTGGGCTATAACCCGTTTAACCCGGCCATGATCGGCTACGCGGTTCTGCTGATTTCTTTCCCGGCGATCATGACGCAATGGCCGGCGCCGCTGGAGTTGGCGAAAGCGCATCTGGGGTTTGCTGATCAATTGCATTATATTTTTGGCCGGTTACTGCCGGACGGGGTGAGTCTGGATGCCGTCAGTTCGGCTACGCCGTTGGACACCATGAAGACCCAGCTCAAGCTGCAACACAGTGTCGTCGAAATCGCACGGGCGCCGATTTTCGGTGCGCTGGGAGGCAAGGGCAACGAGATCGTGGTGGCCGCCTATCTGCTCGGCGGGCTGTACCTGGTGCAGCAGCGCATCATCAGCTGGCATATCCCGGCTGCGTTTCTGCTGGCCTTGGCGGCCATGGCCGGGCTGTTCCATCTGGCCGCCCCGGCACACTACGCCGGCCCGGTTTTCCACCTGTTCAGCGGGGCGTCTATGCTGTGCGCGTTCTTCATCGCCACTGACCCCATCAGTGGTCCAACTACGCCCAAGGGTAAGCTGATATTCGCCGCTAGTATCGGCGTGCTGACCTGGCTGATCCGCACTTATGGCGGGTACCCGGATGGCGTGGCCTTCGCCGTGCTGCTGATGAACATCTGCGTGCCGCTGATTGATGCTTATACCCAACCTAGAGTGTTCGGGCATAGCAAATGAGCGAAGTCAACATGAGCGAATCTGTTTTCAAGCATGCCTTGGGCACGGCTGGCATCATGATCGTTTTTACCGTGGTTGGCACGGTGCTGCTGGCTTACACCTTCTTCACCACGCGCGAACTGATCGCCAGAAGCGAGGCGGAGGCGCGCATGGAACTGTTCCGCCAGATTCTGCCGGAAAGCCTGCACGACAATGATATGTTGCAAGACACGCTAAAAATCCCGGCCGGCGGCGAACTCCACAACCGCGCGGAAACCTTGGCCTATCGCGCCCGCCTCAACGGGCAACCATCGGCGATTATCCTGGAAACCGTGGCGCCGGACGGCTACAGTGGCGATATCAAGCTGCTGGTCGCCATAGATGTCAACGGCGCCATCTCCGGCGTGCGCGTGCTGGCGCACAAGGAAACGCCGGGGTTGGGCGATTACATCGACATCGGCCACAGCGACTGGATCAAGAAGAACTTTGACGGCCAGTCGCTTGCCAAAACTCCTGACGACGCTTGGAGAGTGAAGAAGGACGGCGGCAGTTTCGACTATATGGCCGGCGCCACCATCACCCCGCGCGCCGTGGTCAAGGCGGTGCATGGTGTATTGAAGTATTACGCGGTGCACCGCGACGAATTATTCGCCACGCCGGCGAAGGAGGTAGCACATGAATAGCAGGGAAATCATCGAAAACGGCCTGTGGAAGCAGAACCCCGGCGTGGTGCAACTGCTCGGGCTATGCCCGACGCTGGCGGTGACCAGCACCGCGATCAATGGCTTCAGCCTGGGCTTGGCGACCGCGTTGGTGATGGCGGCCAGCAATGGCAGCGTGTCCCCGATCCGCAAATTCGTGCCGGACGAAATCCGCATCCCGGTGTTCATCCTCATCATCGCTGTACTGGTGACGGTGATCGACCTCGGCATGCACGCCTGGTTCCACGGCTTGTATGTGGCTCTGGGCATCTTCATCCCGCTCATCGTCACCAACTGCATTGTGCTGGCACGGGTGGAAGCGTTCGCCGCCAAGAACGACACTGCGCCCTCGATCCTGGATGGACTGTTCATGGGGCTGGGTTTGGCCATGGTGCTCACGGTGCTGGGTGGCATGCGCGAGGTGGTTGGCAAGGGCACACTGTTTTCCGGGCTGGATCTGGTGTTCGGTCCGGCGGCCAAGCAGTTCATGCTCACTGTCGTCCCCGATTACCACGGCTTCCTGCTGGCTATCTTGCCGCCTGGCGCGTTCAT